>CAIYDQ010000350.1 GCA_903925075.1 uncultured Geobacter sp. | reverse complement strand
CCCGTCCCCCTGTTTGCCATTGTCGGTTTCTGGTCAAAACCATCATGACAGATTATGAGGCGGGATGCTCTAATTCAATTGCCCAACGGCGCTCAGGCGGCTAAACACCAATTTTTACCCACAGATTCTGCGGACGAACCCATAAAATATATCTCTCCCGGTTTTCCAGTCCCGGGTTTCCCCTCTGCTGCCCGCCTGCATGCACCTAGGGAAAATTCCCGCGGAACACTCCTCCGCCATAGGTCCCAACATAAACTGTCCTGGAGCCGTTTGTACCGAGTACCAGAGCGTTGACATGCGCGGCGGTCAGTCCATCGCTGAGGGCGCTCCAGGAGCCGCCTCCGTTGATGGTCTTGAACAAACCGCCATCCCATGTCGCGGTAAAGATGGTTTGGTTGTCGGTGGGGTCAATGGCTATGAAGCGAACTTCGCAGGATGATGCGGGGATACCTCTGCTCATGGCGGTCCAGATGCTACCGCCGTTTGTGGATTTGAAGACGCCGTTGTACGACGATCCCACATAGATGGTCTGGCTGTCGGCAGGGTCTATGGCCAGGGAGGAGACGTATTGGAAGGGCACGGTGCTCAACGCACTCCAAGAACTTCCGCCGTCGGTGGATTTGTAGATCCCGTCGTGAAACCCCGAGGGCAACAGCTCGGAAGTGCCGACCAAAATGGTCCGGTCGTCGTTCGGATCGAGAACCAAGCAGGAGATCGCCGAGTTACCCAACCCGCTGCTGAGCGCCATCCATGATGCACCGCCGTCGGTTGACCTGTACAGGGCGCCGCCTGTCCCTGAATGATTTATTGTCCCGGCAAATATGACTCGACCGTTCGCGGTAACGGTCAGGCAGGTGACCGTGTCGATGGTGGATGGCAACCCGCTGTTCATCGCACTCCATGAGGCGCCGCCGTTGGTTGACTTGAACACTCCCCCGTAGCCTGAGGGATCTCCCGTGCCTGTCCTGGAATAGCTGCTGGTCCCGGCATAGATAGTCTGGCTGTTGGTCGGATCGAATGCCAAAGTTTGAATCGTTGCGTTGGTCGGCAGTCCGATATTGATCGCGCTCCAGGAACTGCCGTTGTCGATGGTCTTGAATAACCCCTTGCCATTCGTTCCTGCATAGACTACCTGGCTATCGGTCCGATCAACGGCCAGGGATGTGACGTTGGTCGCGGCCAGCCCTGTGTTTGCCGGAGCCCAGAAGCCGCCGCCGTCGGTGGATTTGAACAACCCGCCTCCGTAGAAACCTTCCCTCGTCGCGAGGTAGACGGTCCGGCTGTCAATCGGGTCGATCACCAGGGAGCGGACGGAAGTGTCGATCGAAAGGCCGGAGTTCTCGAGGTTCCAGGAGGCTCCGCCGTCGACGGACTTGAATAATCCGCCATCTGTGCCTACAAAAATAATGTTGCCGTCAACGGGATCGAGGGTTAGGAAGGAGACATGCGGACTTTCAGGCAGTCCGTTATTCGTCGCACTCCAGGAGCCTCCGCCGTTGGTTGACTTGAAAACACCGGCGCTTGTCCCTGCGTATACGACCTGGCCGCCGGTCTTTTCTATAGCCAGCACATAGACGTTCGTGCTGGTGATCCCCGTGCTCATAGCGCTCCAGGTGTCGCCGCCGTCGAGGGACTTGACGACTCCGCCATCGGGAGAACCGGCATATATGGTCAGGCGATTGGTTGGATCGACGACCAAGGCACAGACAGTGGCTACACCGCTATTCAGGACACCCCACGAGGCACCGCCGTTGGTTGATTTGAAGACGCCGCCGGCGTTTGTCCCGGCATAGATTGTCTGGCTGTCGGTCCCGTCGATGGCCAAAGCGAATACAGAGCCGGTAATCCCGTTGTCCATGGGGGTCCAGGTGCCACCGCCATCGGTAGATTTGAGCACAGCGCCGCACCCGGCGTAAATGGTCTGGCTATGTGTCGGATCAATCGCCAGGCATACCACTCCGAAGTTGTTGGAAAGCCCGCTATTGACTGCCCCCCAGGCGCCGCCGCCGTCGATGGACTTGAACACTCCGCCGTCGGAGGTGCCGGCATATATGGTGCGATGGCTGGTCGGGTCGATTGCCAAGGCGTATATGCCCCCCCCTCCGGGGCCGCTCGTCTGCTGCCACCTATTGGTCGCTTTTGCCTGTACATTGCTCGACCCGCTTCCTGCGCACGAGGTGAAAAAGGCAAGGGCTATAAACGGCAATATTTTCAAAAGCGCCCAGCATCGCATAAACCAACACTCCTGAATTAGCAGGGATTTGCCCTCCATCTATACACGACTTGTTCTTATAATTCAAAGCCAATCATAATGTCCTAATACTTCTGGCTCCCGATATGGCCAAAAGCGTATAATCGAATCAATGGCTGAGGCAACTGTTCGCTTGCCGACGACAGCCCATCCTACCAAAAAGGAGATTAGATCATGGCTGCTTTTACGGGAAAAGGCGGACCGAGTCCGCGTCTGTTGACTCCTAAAAACTCAATGCTGCTCCTTATCGACCACCAACCGCAAATGGCGTTCGCTTCGCATTCCATAGATGTCCAACTCCTCATCAACAACGTGACCGGCTTGGCGAAAGCCGCCAAGATCTTCAACGTACCGGTCGTCCTCACCACGGTCGCCGCCAAGAGCTTCAGCGGCCCGATCTTCACCAGCGTGCAGGAGGTCTTCTCGGGCCGCGCTCCCATCGACCGCACCACCATGAACTCCTGGGAAGACCCGAAGGTGGTGGACGCGGTGAAACAGACCGACCGCAGGAAAATCGTCATGGCCGCTCTTTGGACCGAGGTTTGCTTGGCTACCGCCGCTCTTTCCGCCTTGGATGACGGCTATGAGGTGTACATCGTCACCGATGCGTCAGCCGGGGTTACGCTGGAGGCCCATGAAATGGCGATCCAGAGGATGATCCAGGCTGGTGCCATACCGACGACCTGGCTGCAGGTGCTTCTGGAATGGCAGCGGGACTGGGCGCGCCAGGAAACCTACTTGGCCGTTATGGATGTGGCGAAGGCGCACGCCGGAGGCTACGGCCTGGGCATCGACTATGCGAAGGCGATGCTGGGCGAGCACGCCGGCGAAGGACAGAAATAACTCTTCGGAGCACCTATTTCGGTAGGTCGCGTTGAGGTACGAAACGCGACGTCGCAACGGTGCCACGGTGGCAATGTCGCGTTTCACGATAATGCCGTTCAACACGACCTACAGATGGGGAGAGTTGCTAGCTGACAAATTTACAAAATTGCTGTCATTTACAGCATGGAGGGGCGCCGCCGACGACGCCCCTTTTCTGCATGCAAAATCTTTTTCTGCATCCATAGATCTTCAAGCCGCGGCTACCCGCCACGCAAGGAGACAAACCATGAAAGCACCTGAAGCGATTCTTGACTCCAGCGCTATTAGCGCACTGAACCAAGTAAAAAAAGCACCTGAAGTGATTCTTTACAATGGAGCGGTCACCACGCTGGAACAAGGCGACCCGCAGGTCTCCGCAGTCGCTATATCCGACGGACGCATAACGGCCATAGGCGGCGCGGAACTGCTCGACAGCGCCGACGACGCCAGCAAAAGGATCGACCTCAAAGGTCGCCGGGTGATTCCGGGGCTTAACGATTCCCACATCCACGTAATCCGGGGCGGTCTCAATTACAACATGGAACTGCGCTGGGACGGCGTCCGCTCTTTGGCGCAGGCGCTGCAGATGTTGCGGGAACAGGCGCGGCGCACGCCCGCGCCCCAGTGGGTGCGTGTCATCGGCGGTTGGACCGAGTTCCAATTCGCCGAGCGCCGCATGCCGACTTTGGAAGAGATCAACCGCGCGGCGCCCGATACCCCGGTATTCGTGCTGCATCTGTACGACCGGGCCATCCTCAACGCCGCGGCTTTGCGCGCCCTGGGGTACGACCGGTCGACGCCCAGCCCTCCCGCCGGAGAAATTCAACGCGACAAGCAGGGCAACCCGACCGGCCTGCTGATTGCCCGGCCCAACGCGGCCATCCTCTATGCCAGCCTCGCCAAGGGTCCAAAGCTCTCCTTCGAGGACCAGGTGAACTCCAGCCGCCACTTCATGCGCGAGTTGAACCGGCTGGGGCTCACCAGCGCCATTGACGCCGGGGGCGGTTTCCAAAATTATCCGGACGATTACCGGGTGGTCGAGAAACTGGCGGCCAGCGGGGATCTGACCCTGCGCATCGCCTACAACCTGTTCACTCAGCGCCCGAAAGGTGAATTCGAGGATTTCGCCAATTGGGTGAAGCTGGCTTCGCCCGGGCAAGGGGACGATTTCTACCGGCTGAACGGGGCCGGCGAGATGCTGGTGTTTTCAGCGGCGGATTTCGAGGATTTCCTTGAACCGCGGCCGGAACTGCCGCAGCCGATGGAACGGGAGTTATCCCGAGTCATCCGGCTGCTGGCGGAGCACCACTGGCCGTTCCGGCTCCACGCTACCTACGACGAGTCCATCTCCAGGTTCCTCGATGTTTTTGAAGGGGTGAACCGCGAGGTTCCGTTCAACGGGCTGCGCTGGTTTTTCGATCATGCGGAAACCATCACGCAGCGGAACTTGGAACGGGTAAAGGCGCTGGGAGGCGGCATCGCCATCCAGGACCGCATGGCCTTTCAAGGCGAGTATTTCCGGGAACGATACGGCAGGGAGGCGGCGGAGAACTCTCCGCCCTTCAGGAGAATGCTGGAGATGGGGATCCCGGTCGGCGCCGGCACCGATGCGACGCGAGTTGCCAGTTACAATCCGTGGGTTTCCTTGTACTGGCTCGTTGCCGGCCGCACCGTGGGAAAAATGCTGCTCTACCCGGAGGCCAACCGTCTCGACCGGCTGGCCGCGCTCCGATTGTACACGGTCGGGAGCAGTTGGTTTTCCGGAGAAGATGAGAAGAAAGGCCGGCTGGTTCCGGGACAACTTGCCGACCTGGCGGTGCTATCCGCCGATTACCTTACCGTTGCGGAAGAGGAAATCAGGGCGATAGAATCGGTGCTCACCATGGTTGGCGGCAAGATCGTCTACGGGGCGAGCGATTTCGGCAATCTCGCGCCGCCGCCTCTGCCGGTAAGCCCCGATTGGTCTCCGGTCGCGGAAAATGGCGGCTACCACAATGCGGCTGCATCGACTGCAGCATCGACCATGATCCACAAGGATTGCGGCTGCCATGCCGCCCTGCAGATGGTCTTGCCGAAGGACAGCCGGATCTGGGGGAGCGGCTGCGATTGCTGAAGATGCGGAGAAAAAGCTCCCTCTTCCTTGATGGGAGAAGGTGGAAAGCTCGTTCAAGCTCTCCCTTCCCCCGGCCCCCTCCCATAAAGGGCTCGTCCGCCGAAGCCTTGGCGAAGGAGGGAGGGGGAGAAATACCAGGGCCGAGCTCAACTTAAAGGCGGTGCCCCCTTGCGGGAGGAGGCTGGGGGAAGGGTGACGCTTCTCTTAGCGACGGACGCTTTGGCCCGACTGCGCTCCACAACGAAATCCCCTTTGCCTTGAGGCTTGACGGCGCCGCGAAGATCAAGCAACGTCTTGACCGGTATTAGCAGAATTCTGTTCCCATCGATCACGAAATCGACCCTATCGTTGGACCTGATGTGCAGTCGATCGCGGATATCCTTGGGGATGGTGACCTGCCCCTTTGAAGTAACCGTTGATGTCATAGTCTTTGCCTCCGATAGGTTTTCCCACTGAATAGTAGTAGGTAAGAATCCCCTGCTTGTCAAAAGATATTTGGGCTAACGATGGAAGGTTTTTCTGTTGTGTCCGGGGATGGTGGGGGTTAGAATGTGCAAATGAATGGTTGGGAAAGGGAGCCGTTAAGGTTCCTTTAGAGGAGACGACGATGAAGATCTCAAAAACACTGATCATGCTTATTTCTTTAACGACGGTTACCTTGATTGCATCTTCGGCGTCCACTGCAATGCTGGCGACGGACAGGATGCACACGGCGATATTCGTGAACCAGGATGAACTGCAATGGGAAAATGCTCCGCCGTCACTGCCGAAAGGGGTGAAGATGAGCGTACTGCTTGGCGATCCCGGTAAACCTGGGCCGTTCGTCCTGAGACTCATGACGACTGGCGACTACACGATCCCGCCGCACTTTCACTCCAAAGCGGAAACGTTGACGATCATATCCGGCGCCTTGTATCTGGGGAGCGGCGAGCGATTCGATCGAAATTCGGTCCATGCCCTGACGGTTGGCGGTTTTCATTACCTGCCGGCCAAGTCGCCTCATTTCGCCTTTACGCGGGTGCCAACGGTCGTGGAAATCCACGGCGAGGGTCCTTTCGATATCGTCTATATCAACCGCGAAGACGATCCCAGAAGGGACATGAGGAGCAGTTACTAAACAATGAGGGGCAGTTTCCAGTTTCTTGCAATGCTTTCCCCCTCCCTAACCCTCCCCCTCCAGCAGGGCTCCAGCGGGGGGGGGGAGTTCCTGCCGCTAACTTAAGCTCGGCACTGGAGTGGTACCACTAAAGGCTCTTCAAGAGAAGAATTCCCGCCAAACCCGCCAAAGAAGCAAATCTACTGTTGACCGTAAAACTGAACCTGTGACACATTACCCGCTGCACTTGAAACTGATGAAACTGAGACACCGGAGGCTATTGCATGACCGACACGCTGATACCGCGCACTCCTTCCGCCTACGACTACCAACTGCTCGTCAAAAACCTGCTGCTTTTCCCTATGGTCGATAACCCGGAACAGGAGATCGTCTACCGCGATCTCTACCGGGGCACATATCGACAACTGCGGGAGCGGGTGGGGCGCCTGGCAAATCTGCTGACCGATCTCGGGGTGACCGCGGGGCAAACGGTCGCGGTGATGGATTGGGATAGCCATCGCTATCTGGAACTGTTCTTCGCGGTGCCGATGATCGGGGCGGTGCTGCACACCATCAACGTCCGGCTCTCGCCCGAACAGATTCTCTACACCATCGACCACGCCGAGGACGACGTGTTGTTGTTCAACAGCGAATTCCTCCCCATCCTGGAACAAATCAGGGGGAGGATCGGCACGGTGCGCGATTACATCGTCATTTCCGACGACGGCGCCCCCCGAAGCAGCACGGTTGCCTCCTGCGGGGAGTACGAACAACTGCTGGCCGCCGCCTCTCCCGATTTTCAGTTCGCCGATTTCGACGAGAACACCAGGGCGACGACCTTTTACACCACCGGGACTACCGGCATGCCAAAAGGGGTTTACTTCAGCCATCGCCAGCTTGTGCTCCACACCTTGAGCGTGCTGTCGGTGTTCAGCTCGGTCACGGCTCACGGCAGCTTCCGGCGCGACGACGTTTACATGCCGATGACCCCCATGTTCCATGTCCATGCCTGGGGATTGCCCTTCGTGGCGACCATGCTCGGCGTCAAGCAGGTCTATCCGGGGCGCTACCTCCCGGAAACCTTGCTGGATCTGAGGGAAAAAGAGGGCGTCACCTTCTCGCATTGCGTCCCGACCATCCTGCACATACAAGCGCGGCGGGATAAAATTTAGCGAAAAGCGGGATAAATGACCGCGCCAAACCTCTTGACAGGATCAAGAAACTATTGGCCGCACCCCTTATTCTTCAAATGCTTCTTTGGCAATTATCTCAGCACAACGATATCTAAGCAGTTCCGTCATCATATCTCTCGTCTTCTCTGCATGTTTCCCATAAGCTTCAACATTTTTACGATTTATCACCTCTATCTGACTTGCTGTTAAATCAATACCTCTTAGATCCGGCAACCAAAAATCTGCAAACGGACTCAGCACCCTTGTTACTTCACTTACTAATAGTGCTTGTAATTTTTCCCCAAAAAAAGCAAATCCGGGTATTACCTCAGCTACTACCTGATAGTCAAAATCTTGCTTATCTTTCCCCCTAAACTCCAATATCTTTGACATGTTAACAGTTCTCCTTTCTTGCCGATGCTGTTCCATATTAGCGTCATTCCAGCCCTAGAAATTCCCCCCACTAGCAAATGCTGCCCTAGTACCAGGATCTGCCTTCAATTTTCTAAGGACAACATCAATAATCATCTGATCAACATCGACACGGGACTGTTGGCTCTGTACTTCAACTTGGTAACCAGGAGGATTAATGACGTTCACCTGAACATTGGGGCTTGAGTTGGCAGAAGCCCCGCCGCCCACAGCCATCTTACGGATGACATCGGCGTACTGAGCAGGCAGCACCATCTCTTCCTCGTGCAGCTGGGTCAGCGGATTGACCCCGCGAGGCACGTCAAAGCCGGTAGCAGCGGTAAAAGTTATTCCGGCCATGATATCGCCCGCGCCCGTTGCGCCTGCGCCTGCGCCCGCGCCCGCGCCAGGAGCTGTGGGGGTAAACATCTCCTTAAGAAACCCGCCGACGCCGGTAGCGATCGGCCCGGTAACGCTCCGCTGAATCGCGATGCGCGCCAGATCGGAAATGATGGAGTTGGCGAAGCTCTTAAAATCTAACTTACCCTTCGTGACAAAGTCGGTCAAGGCACCCTCCATGCCCTTGAACATGTCGGTGACCGCTCCGTTGACCTGTGCTCCAAGGTTGTTTGCCATATTGGCGTAGTCCTTCAGCGCACTGATGGCACCGCCGATCGCCGTCCGGTCGCTCAAAATTTTCTGCTGCACGAGCAGCTTCTCGTTGATGCGGTCGATCGCGGCCTGAACCTGCACCCTCGCCATGACCGCAGCCGGCTCGTTCCCTTGAATGGAATCGTAAATGGCTTTCTGTGCCAGTAGTTCCTGCTGTAACAACACGATGCGCTGTTGTACCGCTGCAGATGTCGTGATTTGGTAAAATTTCTCGGCGGTGTCGATCAGTGTTAGCTGGTTATTGATCTCGGCGATGGCGATAGAGGCGCGCTCAGCGGCCGTCTTCTTCACGGCATCGTTCGATTTTTGCTGATTAAGAGTATCTTGAGCCCAGTAGGCCGCCTCTGCGTCAGAATTTCCGGCCATGGCGTTGGCAATCAGTTGTTGGTAAGCAAGACTGTTCTCGTCCAAAGTCTTCCGGATCAGCGCGGCCGCAGCGTAATCACCCTGCATGTCAAGCATCTGTGCCTGAAGCTCTTTATATCCTCGCACCTGGTTATAAAGAGCGGCATCCGACTTTTGCTGGTCAAGAGCTTCTTGTGCCCAGTAGGCGGCCTCAGCGCCGGCAGTCCCCCTCATTGCCTCCGTGATCAGCGCCTGGCGACGTACACTACTCTCATCCAAGTCTTTCCGGATCAGTGCTGCTGCACTAAACTGTCCCTGCATTTCAAGATATTGAGCCTGGATCTCCTGATATCCGCGCAACTGATCGACGGTCTGAGTGTTGGTTTCGGCAGCTCCGGTTTTTTTAGCCAGATCTAGCTTGCTCTGGGCTTCAGTAACGGCCTTGATCGCCTCCAGAACTCCTCCGCCGGCTTTCCAGACATTTGCCGACACGCCATCGGCGGATGGGTCTTTCTTGTAAGCAGCTAAAGCGTTTTCATAGAGCCCGCCGGCGGTGGACAATTCTTTCAGCTTGGCATCGATTTCGGCCTGTAGCGCCTCCTCGTTCAGCTTGTGCTTGGCGGCCAAGTAGGTCTGCAGGTCGGTAAGCCCCTTGTCGTATGACTCTTTGTTTAGCTCCTCCTGCTGCGCGTTGGCAGCCTTCACCAAAGCCGCCTGCTCTTCGTAAAATGCCTTTACGTAGCCGGCATATGCGTCATGGGAGGCTTTTACCTGTTTGGCGAACTTGCCGTCATCTGGCTCTTCTTCCGTCTTCTGCTTGGTGTCGGGCACATTCACAATGCCCAACTCCTTCTGCATCGTAGGGCCGGGCATCCTGCCGCCCTCTCTGTACGCAAAAAGCGCTTTCTGTTTCACGTCGTCATAAGCCTTGTTGGCGTCGGCTGCGCGCTTTAGCTCATCCTTATAGGCTGCTTCGCCGGTCAGATTGAGGTCAGCATATTTGTGGATGATCTCGTCGAGAGCAGTTACGGCGGCCTTCCCGGCGAGATATGTACTAGACCCTACAAGCACAGCCCAACCTACAGGATTGGTGGCCATACTTGCTGCAATTGCTGTAGTTAAACCTTCAAATGCTACAGAAAGTGCCGCAATCGCAGGTACCGCAAAAGAAGCCACCGCCACCGCCAAGGCCGTGAACACACCCGGAGACTGCGCCACCACCCCAACAATGTACGCCAATGTTTCACCCGTGCCGCGCACCAACGTCAACAGATCGTCGAACAAGGGAAGAATTGACGATTGCACCACCGTCCCCAAAACGTTGAGGGCCGCGCCCATTCCCTGAACAGCCAAACGAACGCCCTGCCACGCGATCTGCACGTCGTTCTTGATAATGTCCGCATGCGACTTCAGGTATTCGTTGATCTCCTTGGTCAGCTCGACCACATCCGAGAACGCCTCTTGCATTGCGCCGCGCTGAATGATAGTCACGGTGGTCTCGAACGAAGTCTTAACCGCCGACCAGGTGCCGGCGATATCCTTGGACGCAGGGCCGAACCCGGCGAGCACCTTGTTCATCTGCTCCAAGAAGTCGCCCGCCTGTTTGTGCTGCTCCACCCATGTCTTCAGATCGCCGCCAACCATGGCACTGATCGCGCTGCCGAGACGCGAGTGCGCACTCGCCTGCCCCTGCATCAGCAGCATGATCTCCGACTGCAGCATTACCTCGTTTTGGCCACCCTGGGAGAACACGGCGGCGGCATTGGCCAGATTTTTGAAGCCCTCCACCTGCGCGGAGTTGTTCGTGTCGATAGCGACCCCGGCCTTCGCCAGCTCCAGATTGATCCTCTGCAGCCCTTGAATGCTCATAGAGGTGGACGGCTCGATCTTAAGGAGTGCCTCGTTTGTCTGGATGGCATAGTCGCGAGTTTCGCGGTAGGTCTCTGCAATGTTGCCTGATCCGGTCCCGTTGGCGATCTGCAACGACGTCAGGATCGCGCTCATCTGGATGACGGAAAGGTTAAATTTGTCGATAACCTCAATGCTGTCGGTGATCTCGTGTACTACTCCCGCTAGCGAAAAGCCTATGCCGAGAGTGGCAAGAACGCCCAGGGCCGCCGAGACGGCGCCGGACATAACAGTGGATGCCTCCGAGATCGACGCCAGCCCGTCTTTAATCGAGCCGAGTCCATTAGCTGCCGTTCCCGCCGCCACCGCCGAACTAACCAACGAGCTGGACAGACCGTCCACGGCGCCCTGTGTAGCGCTTGCCGCTTGACTGCCGGACGCCTTGTAAGCCGCCCACTCCGCCGACATTCGCTTCATCGCTGCGGCATGGCTACCTTCGAGATCTCTGTATTCCGTCATCCGCTCGGAGGTAAACTGCCTCCAGGTCACCGCCATGCCTGATGCCGTATCGGCCGTGGACTGAGTTACACGCTTGGCCGACTCTACGGCAGCGCGCTCGGTATCGGCAGCTGCCGCCTTGAAATTTTGAGCATCGCCAATAAATTCGATATTAACCTTGTTGTCGCCCACTGCCCCCCCTTCGGCATGACCCTCTCCAGATACAGCATATCTGGAGAGGGCTCAACGCCTGTTACCCCGCGACGATATTCCTCTGTATTCCGCGGAAGTCGGTCGCGATCGCATTGTATTCGTGACGGATTTTGTACTGAATGCGGTCGCCGACGAAAAACTGACCGAAATTCGGGTTGTCGGCGACGAACATCTCCGGCTCCTGCTGGCCGTTCAAGAACGCAAGTTCCACGCATTCTGCTTCCGCCATGTCGGCGAGGCCGATGAAGTCGTTGGAGTCGACCATAAAAGGGTTTTCGAAGATGTTCTCGTTATTCGCTCCGAAGTAGTGGTAGAAGGGATTTCCTACACTGCTTTCGCTGACGAGGAAGTTCTGTGTCTGGTTCAAAGACATCGCGGCCCCCCACAGATCCTCAGGGATCACCAGGTGCTTCAACTTCATCGCGAGGACAGCATTGCTACCCGGTTCGCTCTGCCGATAGAGACGGGTTTTCATTCCTTGGAGTGCCGCCTGCGAGAAGGCTGTGGAATCCAAATTGCCATGGTCCGTATGAAACAACGCCTTGTTGTCTCCCTTGTAGACGGCGTTATCAAGGATGGGTGCCCAAACGGTTTTAGCGAGGGTTCTCCTCGCCGCTCTGGGCAGACGGCGGCGGATGGTATCGACCGCACGGATATCGTCGTTGATGATCATCTTGCGGGTGATGGTGATGATGCCGCCCTTCTGGCCCAGGGTGTAGTCGACCTTTTCGTCGCTGAGATTGCCCAGATCTGCATAATCCTGATCATTCTCGGGGTCGACGTCCGGCAGATCGCCGTAGTAGGCGATCCTCACGGATTCCAACGTCCGGAAGTCGCGGGCGTTGCGGATGTTCTGGCCTACTACCAGCGAGATACCGAAGTCGCCGATTTCCTGGTAGTCGCCGATCATGCGGCGATAAAGGGTATTGCCGAGGACGAACTGAAACGTTGAGGAGTCAAACCCGGCAGCTTGCAGGTGGCGCAGCTTGTTCGGGTCTTCGATGTATCCGCGCACATCGGTATCCCCGGTCATCTCCGTATAGGCGGCCCGTAATCCGCGAAACTGCGGTATCTGCTTGACATCATCCTTGACCTGGAGGCCAAACATTTTATCGCAGGCGGCTTGGAGCTTTTCAGTCGGATCGACTGTCACGCGAGCATACCCCATGCCGCTCACATGGCCGGAACCAGTGAGTTCGTCAAGCATAGTCTTTTCTCGCTTGATCGCCGCCTGCAAGGTCTCGGGCAGAAAGACCTTCCCCTTGAATTGCTCTGAGAGCTTACTGCTTACAGCATGCGGCAGGTTGGATGATGCCAGCTTATTTTCCAGTATCGTGGCACAAGCAACTATCTGAATATCTCTCATATACTTCTCCCTTTTGGTTATCCGCTCAAAGCGGGTTTCAGGTTATGGCATTCCGCATAATGGTAATTCCATCGGCGGTTCCCTTGATTGCTGTTCTAAGCCCTCCTTGTAAGGTTTGTCTTCATTGGGCTTTATCGACCGCTGTCCAATCATTTCTTTAACCAACAAGCCAATTTGATGATTTGGCAACGGTATGAATTTTTCTTCCTGGAACCCAAATTTTTGGTCAACAAAGATCCTCTTGCACATCGCGACTGCTTGGTAATTTGATAGCCCCAACATACTGCGAGCGATCATTCCAGGAATGCTAATCCGCATCTCAACAAAACACTGGTCCGTGTAAGAAACCGTGGATAGCTGAAAATCCCACATATTTTTGAGTTGCAGGAGATGAAAACAAAGTGTCCCTGTCTTAAAAGTGGCAAGCGTAAGGGCCCGCTGTGACTCCTCAGTTTCGATCTCGGATACCGGGAGCGGATTATGCACCCTTCTTTTTATGTGTTTCACAACCCGTCACCTCCCTATGTGCTCCATCGTTTCGACGTAAATAATCCACCAGCTCCGAATACGCAACACGACGATGCGTCCTCAAAACCGATGATTCAAGACAATTAGGGGTCCGCAACCGGCCATGCTCGTCACGATCATATGCCCGTAGCAAGCGCCAGAAGGTGCTTGGCGCGATTCCAAGGAGGGCACATACTTCACCTGGCCGATAACTCACGCGAATCGGCAGACCAATCAGATCCAGGTTTGCTTTTAACTTTTGATCCGCTGAAATAATGTCATTTGCCAAGTGTCCGTTTTCGTTATTCGTCATTTCCCCTCCGGGAGTTCCTCAGATATTCATCATTACGCCTGATGAAGTCCACCAGCTCCAGATATGCCACCCGACGATTTTTCCCCAAGAGGAAACTTTTCAGGCAGTCGGGACGAAGCAACTTGCCGACTGCGTTGAGTTCATATTGCTTGGTAAGTCGCCAGAAGGTTCTATCAACTATCCCAAGGATGCTACATACTTCACCAGGGTTATAACTGCCACGCACCGGCAGATCGAGTACTGCAATGGCCGCTTTTATGGTCCTTTCTGCCTGAAGAACGTTATACGTTTGATAATCCATGCAGTTTGCCTATCCCCTTATCAAAACAACTTTGACTTAAGCACCTTGTTGCCGGTTCCATTGGTAGCCCGGCGAAGTCCTATAACCACAGGTAAAACAGCGGTGCACGTCGTCATCCCGATTGTCGTTGTAGCGTTCCGGAGCATTCACCATAAAACCCTTACAGCGCGGGCAACGGCCGATGAAAACTGCAAACCGCCGAGGGCCCTCCTTCGCCCGTTTCCGCTCAAATATCGGTTCATCAAGGTTATCTCCCAGCAGCGCCAAAAGCTCACGTTCGAAACCAGTCAGTTCGTCGCGTGGATTCCCCTCCGGATCTTCCTGGCCATCAGGTGACAATTCTTCCTCATAACCGTCCAGGACTTCTTGTAGCGCTCCTGCAAGAGCCTGAATCATGGGGTTTGGATCAAGTTCCTCCGATTCTGGGTCGCTGTAAAACACGACGGGTTCATGCTGCTTCAGTTCCCGCTGCTGCTCTTCCAAGCCGTCACATCCACTACAGCGCGAATCGGCGGTACGTTGCCGGTTCTTCTCGCAATGAACCGGGGTCAGCCTGGCATGGTAGCGGTTGCAGTACAGCGCCTTCTGGGAAAGCCATTCATCAGTAGATAGCGCCATATGCATAATCACTTGCCACCGAGAAGGGTCTTCACGCGATATTCCAGTGCCTCTATTTCCTCAGCTTGACGTTTAATTGTTGCCAACATGAGCTTGTAAGAGTTTTGCCTTGGGATAACCACATCATCATCTTTCAAGATGCTCTCAAGATCACGCGCCACCTATAACCTCCCTTGATTCAAAATCCTTCCTTCCATCTAAAGGCTGCGGCGTGGGGTTTAATCGGTTCGTTCATGCAGCGTCCAGTTATGTCAAACAGAACCAAACACAGATAAGGAATCTACTGTAAGGGACGAAGTAAGTCCGCTGAACTGATCAAAACAAAAAGCCCCCTCCGGGAGTCGGAGAGGGCTTTAGGTAATCGCGTGGAAAATACTCCTATAAGACAAGGAACGTCAATCAGAAAAGTGTCTGCTGTGCGGAGCCATCTCCCTTTTCCTCCACCAACTTGTAAATATAACGCTCCGAAAAACCTGTGACCCTGGCCAGTTTCCGGTGATTATGCTGGTTGAAATGCTTGCGCACATAGCGGATTTTAACAGGAGTGAGCAACTTGTGCGGATTCTTGAGGTAGATTGGGATCGAGGGGAACGCCTCGGCAAGCTTAATAGTGTTTTCCAGGCCGATGACGGCCACCACCTCCCGGTAATGCTCGGTAAGGTCGGTTTCAGGGTCGAGTTCCGCAAGCCAATCCATATTGTTCATAAGTCATCTCCTACCAAAGGCCACATCCACAGTTTTCCGCCAGCCAAGTCATTCGCACATCAAAGCAAAGCCACACGAAGTTGCTCGATCGATTGTTCACCAGCAGGCTTATCCGATTCGGCATCGATAATTATGTGAACTTCCTTACGCCGCCACACCACAAACCACATAAAAGCGAAAAAGATTACCCTCCAAAGAGCAATTCTCCCGATGGCGGCAAATTTAATAAAATCCCGAAATAACAGTAATTCGGGGTTTTGGTTCTTTTCTCTGAGGGTAGCTTTCAAAATTTCTCCCTGAATTCCTATGGCCCAGCGCCAGCCAGTTCTTATTGTTCATCCGTAATTTCCATCGGGCGCCTGTTGCCAAATTTGCGATCCCACCCTTCGGGACTCCAAAAACGCCCTACCCCCTACGAAAAACGTTTTACCTAGTTCATGAACTGAATTAGAGGCCCTCACGGTCATGTATTGAAGCAATAGCGAGAGCATTTAAACCGACATCCGCTTTGTCGTTCGCTCAACCGGTTCTTTCCGGCCAGCCTTAGATCTTACCTGAGGCTAGGAAGGGTACGGGCGCAGCTCTTTCAAAGCGGTTCAGGAGTGCGGGGATTGCCAACCATGTAACCCAGGACCCCCTCCAGCTTCGCCTCAATGTTAAACAGAATATTCTGCAAACCGAGTATTTCCCTGTCTGACAGGTTCTTAGTACCGCTTTCATCGTGAATCGCCATAAGCGAGGTATTCATAAAGGCGAGCATGGAAATAGCGGTTTCCATCTCATCGAATACGTTAATTGTCTCCATTGCAGTGACTCCTTGGTGAGATGGTTTCAAACCTACTCAAATCGTCTTTTAAACCTATGTGGAAGTGCCTGTTACAGCCGACAGCCATTCATGGCGATTCGGTAGGCCACACCCGCTGCCCGATCGGCAGAACCGTGGCGCTGCATCCGTACTCCCCATTGCGCCAGAACTGCTTCAAACAGCCCCTTAATTGCCTTCATGATCTGTCTCCTTTGCAATTCTAATGCTCTGATCGAGCGATTCTAACCGGCCGTCGAGGAACCCAAAGCAAAGCATAAGGCCGTTCTGATAGGGATATGGATCAGTAAAATCATAAGTCACCAACTCTTTACACGCATGCGCCAGAAAGGTTGCTATGTTTCGGATTTCGCACACTTGATCTTCCAGGTCGATTGAGTCTACCCTCACTGCCTCACCATTCAGCATGCAACGGCCTCCTTGGTATCGATTGCCGGCTCTTTGCGCCGCCTAAGCACCGATTTGAGGGCATCATTGCCACCCGCCGCCTTCTGTGTCTTGCTGCGAGTGAGAGAGCGAGGAAGGGCCGTCTGTTTGTCTGGCGAAATTGCACGTATGTCCTCGATTGACACCTGCTTACGACCGGCCGATATCGCATAATTCAGGACCGTAATGCAGAGTTCTTGGAGTTCCAGAAAGTTCGTAGCCTGAGGCAACAAGGTAAGCGCTTCGATGGCGGTTGGTTCAAAGTGCTTACCGATGGTCGCGTCCACATACCCGGCAGCCTCATCAGTGGTAAGCCCCTGCATGTGTACGCAGTCGGTGCGTAACCGCACCTCGGAGACCCCTGCACGGCTCATAGGATCGCTCTGACCTATCAGCACCACCGTGAAGAGTTCCGACTCGCCCATCCAGTTCATCTCGCGCAAGGTTTTGAGGCTCTTGAGCGTGGCGCCGTGCAGGCGCTGCGCCTCTTCGAGAACCAGCACCACTTTTCCCTTGCGACTGGTCTCGCCAACAATGGGGCGCAGTTGCCGGCTGCGCGTCTCACCGCCACCCTTAGGCTTCTCATCGCACAGGTCAAGGATCATGGCCCGCTCGATATCGGAGATCGACACCCGCTCTTTCTCCGCCTTCTGGACGGTCACAATGCGCGCGCCGATCTTTGCGAGTGCGGCCTCGACCGCCGCCGACTTGCCGATACCGCGCTCACCGATGATACTTACCATGGCGTGCGATTCCACCGCCATGGCGAGGATCTTGCGCACCCGCACCCCGTCCCCGGTTTCGAACCGCGCCTTCTTGAACGGATCAATTTTGTAACCGAGGTTGACAAACATCTCCAATCTGGTCATACTCATGTCGTTTTCTCCTCTGTAGTGGGGGCGGTTGCCGCCGCCCCCGGTTGTTTCCTCACAATGCACTTCGTTCCTGCTCCATCAATATCTCCAGCGCCAACTCCGAAACAAACCGCCGTGACAGCCCATTCTCTTCGATCAGCCCCTTGACCTCCACCCTCATTTCCTTATCCATAAAGAACCCGCACAGCCCCTGGAATTCCCGCAATGCCGTCTCCACATCCTGGAAACTGTCCATACTGAGCGGGTTCTCAACCTGCCGAACCTCCTTGATCCTGGTAGGCATCTGCCGCACGTTGGCAGGCGCCACTCGGTCCTCCGTATAGAGTGTGTTCGTTATCCTCACCATCTCTGTGGCCGATTTGCGGACCTGCTGATAGGTGCTCTCCGGAGCCTTCGAATACTCGCCCAACCTGTTCGGCGTGAAATCTTCCACCTCGTACTTCCTGCCGTCCTTCTGGTTGACCACCACCATCTTGTCGTCGAACCACCCCTGATAGACCCAAACCCAGGCGTCGTGCAGCCCCTTCACCTCGTAGCGCACGTTGTCCAAAGAGAAGCAGCCATCCTGGCCGACCAAGCGGGGGTCGCGACGCACCACCGTCTTGATGGCCCCCTCCGGCAGAGCAACAGCTCCGCCGTTCTGGTTGATCTTGAGCCAAGCCTGCCGGCGGCTGATGTTGCGCTCGTAGCGGTGCGGCATCTCGTTGTATTCGCGCTGATAGCGCCCAAAGCGCCGGTTTAGCTCGCTTAGCCGGATCTCGAACGTTTTCCAGTTACTCTGTGCAAAAAAGGGGAGTTCAAAGCGCTGCCAACAGGTGCGCCAGGGGCGCTCGATCTTGCCGTGCGCATCCTTGTTGAGCACCTCCGAAGGGGCGATCTCGATCCCGAGGCGCTCGAACCACTCAGGGATGCCGTCCGAACTCATCATCGGCCCATGATCCCCCTTGATCTTCTCCGGCAAGCCGAAGAACTCTTTATCGTCGTTCTGCGCCCAGGCCCAGCAAAGGAAGTCCAGGTTATCCCCAGCACTCTCCCCCAGGGCCGCGACGTAGCGCGCCACATGGAAGCCGCTGTAGTCGTCAACGACTCCGTAGATCCAAGGGCGCAGCCGGATAGGCACCGGCTTATTCTTGTAATCCTTGGTTCCGCCGTAGATCCGGAGCATGTAATCGCCGCCCGGCAGCTCGCGGTGCACGTAAAAGCAGTTCGAGCTGGAGGCGTCGACGTGATGCATCTCGTTTGGCCTCTCGGCTTGATAGCGCTCGATCCGGCGGCGCTGTTTGTTGGCCCCGATCTCCCGGATCACCCGGTCGAAAGTCGCCACATGCGCCATGCCCGCAGGAATCAACCCGTTGGCCACGGCGATCTCCACCGCGTCCTTCGTGGTGATCTGGCCGCGGTGCTCCGGCGGACGGCTCTTGACCTGGGCGACCAGCAAGGCGGCCTGTTCGATGTCCTCGATCTGCCGGACACCCGCCCGCTTCTTCCCCGCCCGCTTGCCGGTGGCCGGGATCGAGCGATAGAGCGTCTGGTAACTCATACCGAGACGATGCGCCCAACCCGCAACGACCTTCGTGCGGCCCCCCTTTGGGCAGCCAGCCAGATCAGTCTTCACCATGGCCAACACGGCCGGATCAATCGATTTTGCCATGTCATTCCTCGAAGAGATTGACGGCCTTCTCCCAGCGCTTGCGCAGATCCGAGAGCGAGAGCTCAACTGCCTGAAGATGTCCCTCAACCTGCCCCATAATGACCGGCTCCTGCTGTACCCGTTCATCAACGATGAAGCTCGACATCATGGCAACCAAGCAAAAGGCGGCATCCTTAATCCCTTGAAGCTGGTCAGAAGCGAAAGAGATATCCCGCTCCTCTGGGTCGAATGGCTTGAGCCGCTTAACCTCCTTCACCAGCGCCTTCACCTCAGCCTTCAGCCCCTTTGTTTCTTCCTTCACCACCTCATCAAGCCCCTTTTCAAGCTTCTCCACCCTCGCAGTTAGCTTCGACCGGCTCTCCAGAAGCCTTTCGATGGCAATCTGCAGATCGGGAGCGTGTTCCACATCAATCGGGATCTTCTCCTCACCGATTACGGCGTACTCAGCATCGATGCTGATGGCACCTGCATCAGCCAACTGCCGAAGCTTTCGCATTTCGCGGTAACCAACGCCAAAAGTGGACACCGTGTCCAAAAATTCAGCGCCAAACTTGTGCAGACTCAGCAACTGAAGGTCTATGGTATGCCGGTCTAAACCTAAATAATTACAATAGTCTGCCCAGGTTCCGATACCCTTGTACCCCTTCGATTTCTTGACCAGGTCCAATCGCACTAAAGTGGTCACCGTAACCACTTTAGAAACGAAGCTGAGCCCCTTGATGATGCCGGCCGTCTCGTAAGCCTCGGCGATAGTCCGTTCTTTTTCGTTCCGCAGGGTAACCTGCTGCTCTTCGAATTCCCGTTCCTGCTGCAGGGTCGCGATCTCCAAATTCGTGGTGCGCTCCTGCCGGTTCGCTGTATCCACAACAGCCTGGTCAGTCGTCACAGCCCTAGCATCCGTCATCAGTTGGCCTCCTACTTCTTTCTTCCCTCGACCAGCCATCTCACGCCTCCAAACTTTCTCGCTGTTAAAGTCAGCATAATTTTGTTAAAGTGCTAAACCGCTCAGGCTTTAGGAGTTTTGCCGCTTTTTTCTTGGATCATTTCTTCGATAATCCTTTTTACCCGGTCGCTTTTGCGTTGGCCGTTAACGACATAGGAAACGAAGGTCAGGGAGACGGCAGCTTTTTCAGATATCACCTTGCGATCGATTCCATGTAAGATTAATAAGGATTTCAATTTTCTACTTTCAAAACTTTTCACGGTGTTACCTCCTTTTTTGGGTTGCACTAGTTATAACCATAAACCACAAAATGTAATCTACAGCTTAAAAATTAAGCTGTCAACTTATAATAAGCCTTATACTGTTTTTTTTCGTGAAGGGTGCAATTTGGTAGACAAAAGCTACCTTGCCACACGGGTAATCCAATTGGAGAATGAAATGAATTTTGATGAAGCCTGGGAGAGGGTTAGTAATGCCTTACGATGGCGTAAGCTCGGGGAAATGGCCGAATTTTTGGGGATAACCTCACAATCTGTTTCTGGTGCAAGAAATAGGGGCGTATTCCCCATCGAATGGGCATTTAAGATCGGCCAAGAGTTCGGGTTAAGCACCGAATGGATACTGACAGGGACGGGCCCTGGCGGGCCAGGGCCGTTGATAGATGAAGATTTTTTTGTGCGAGTGGTATTTGCTGTTGAAAACATTCTCAAACAAAGGAGTCTTAACCTGTCATTCTGGCAAAAAATAAGGATTTATATTTATGTATACGAAAATACTCTTATGAGCACCGGCGATATTGACCCAGAGACAATAAAAGGAATTATTTCCCTAGCTGCAACGAATGCTACTATTGTTGACGAAGACAGTAAAATAATCAACTTGGTAGAGGAGTTGGCTTCGGAAGCGTCTACAGATAATGAGAAGGTTAAGATATGTGACGAATGGCTCAGGAAAATATCTAAAAAATTCCTAGAGCCAGGATTTCTTGCATCACTTGTTGATAAGGGAAAAATCATAGACTGGCTTAAATCGGAGCTGAAAAGGCAGAAGACAAAATCAAAGGAATAGGGGCGACGACGCCAAAAGCGCCGATTATCAGCGTAAATAGCTCTAAAAAGGTCAAATATTTAAGCATGTTACATCTCTAGAAATAAACACTCGGAATGCCTTTGAGCTTTGCTTTGATTCGCCGAGAACCGCCGACATCGGCGGTTTAAATTTGAGGTGTGAAATGGGCGGGTACCTTGATTTTTATATGATTCGTAGCTGGTATGATGCTCTTCCTCAAGACATCCAGGATTATCTCTATAAATCATGTGGGTACGGAATAAACACTGATTCCGATCGTCTACGGACGGGTGATGTCTACCGCCTCCAGCCCGCGACCTTTTTTCTCTGCAGCCATGCCGTCAATGCACTCCATGACCGTTGTCATGCCGCATGCGATGCTTTTATGAAAAAGGCGCTCTGCCTCTGCCTTTCCGATGAAGATAAGGAGACCTATGCAACTTTCTCAGCTCGGATTGCTCAGGAAAGGCCAAATTATCCAGACCAGAAAGAAATTGATAGGTATGTGCCCACAGTTTTCGATCTGATTAAGGATAATCCTGGCATCCTACAAGCACATCTCAAGAAACATTTTCCGGCACATCTTGAGGTCACCATTGGTCGCGCATATTGGGCAATCTGTCAAAATGGGAAGGTTAGGCGGGAAAAGAAGGGGAGTTCGTTTCAGCTGTATATTATCAATCCCGATGATGCCTCTTTTACGTAAATACACATAGAGGGGGATGGACGAATGAGGCTTATTGAGCAAAAGGCGATGCTAAAACATGGCTAGATCAATATGGATATTTTTAATTATTTTCATTCTTTCAGCATCTTTAGCTGATGCTCGTAAAAGGTCTGAGACCTATATCGATAAACAAGGCGCACGGCGCGTAGTCAAGACCCATAAAATCTACCGTGACTATGCAGCCGTCAAAGCTTTCAAAAAAAAGAATCCTCAGCCCAATAACGGGCACGCCTATGACATTCACCACGTAAAGCCGCTAAAGGATGGAGGAGCCGATAAGCCGTCAAACATGCAATGGATCAAAACAGTAGACCATCGTCGTAAGGGTGGGGATAAAACAAAATGAGACGAGTCGAAGGGAGCCGGTGAAGCCCTTACCATGGTACTCGATGATAGATCCGAAGGCGTCCAAGCCAATCGTCCCGGAGCCATCCCCCAACTTCTTCTCTGGCAACTCCAAGCCGACCATCCCCGGCCCCGAATACCACGTAAGCGATCCGGGCCCTATCTGAAAAACAAAAAAATGCCCCGGTACACCAGGGCATTCGCAAATTTTTCGACCGCCAAATCCATCAACAAATTCTTGACGTGATCTCGATCCGTCCGACCGTAAACCATTCGTCAAGCATCCTCACCCAAGTTTATCAAGATTCTCCCCACCTACCTATCCCACCCCCCTTGTCATGCTGCTGAAGCACCCGCATGCCGAAGGCATGGATCTGAGCGGCTGGAAGCTGATCATCGGCGGCGCGGCCATGTCCCGCAACCTTTGCATCGAGGCGCTCAAGCGCGGTATCGACGTCTTCACCGGCTACGGCATGTCCGAAACCTGCCCGATCCTGTCTCTTTCCCAACTCACCCCGGCCATGCTCGATCTCTCCATCGAAGAGCAGGCGACGATTCGCTGCAAGACCGGGACCGCGCTGCCACTTGTGGACCTGCGGGTGGTGGATGGCGAGTTCCGGGAACAGCCGCGCGACGGCGCCAGCGCCGGAGAAATCGTGGTGCGCGCTCCCTGGCTGACTCAGGGATACCTGAAGGATAACAAGGCGTCGGAGCGTCTTTGGGAGGGGGGATATCTGCACACCGGCGACCTGGCGGTGCGGGACGAGCTTGGTTACCTGAGGATCACCGACCGCAGCAAGGACATCATCAAGGTTTCGGGAGAATGGGTTTCTTCCCTGGAACTGGAGGACATCATCGCCCGCCATCCGGCGGTGGCGGAGGTAGCGGTGATCGGCCAGCCGGACGAGAAGTGGGGCGAGCGTCCTCTGGCGCTGGTGGTCGTTAAGCCTCTGGAAAACATGAAGGTTACCGAGAAAGAGATCGCGCATCATGTCCGCGAGTACGCCGACAAGGGACATGTCAGCAAACAGGCGGTATTGGTAAAGGTTCGCTTCGTGGCCGCCATCGACAAGACCAGCGTCGGCAAGATCAACAAGGTCTCGTTGCGGGAGAAAAATCTGTAGCAAACGAGTTGGAGGAAAACTGGATATGACTATTTGGAAGATGCCGTTGACGCTCGACCAGCTCAAAAAACGGGCTGAAAACACCATGGTCGAGCATCTGGGAATTGAATTCCTGGAGATCGGCGCGGATTATCTGAGGGCGAAGATGCCGGTCGATCACCGGACCAAACAGCCGGCCGGCCTGCTGCACGGCGGGGCTTCGGTGGTCTTGGCCGAGACTTTGGGGAGCGTCGCCGCCAGGCTCTGCCTGGATAAGGACAGGAAAGGGATCGTGGGGTTGGAGATAAATGCGAACCATATTCGGCCGGTAAGCGAGGGGTGGGTCACCGGCATTACCAACCCGATCCATATCGGCAGAGCCACCCAGATATGGGAAGTGAAGATCTACAACGAGGAGGAGAAGCTGGTCTGCATCTCGCGGCTCACCGTGGCCAATATCGATTAGCCGCTTCCGGCGTTGCCCGGCTTGCCAGATAGTGCTGGACAAGTTCTTCTTGACCCGTCTACCGCTTCACACTTTATCCTTGTTTTTGTCGCGGCCATGACACATAAAACCGAACAAAAGGAGAGGGAAGATGAACAACAAGGTAACGGTGCAAGAGTGGGTGGGACGGTTCCAGGCCATCGGCCTGGATGAAGCGGCGATGCGGAAATGGCACAGGCTGTTCGAAACCGAAAACCCGGAGGGTCACCAAAGCTTCCTGGAATGGCTGGGACTTCCGGCGGAGAAGATCGCTGAAATTCGGCAAAGGTAGCTAGAGCGGCAACGCCCCCGGTGGTTCATCGGGGGCGTTCGTGTTTTCGAGGGAACCATGCATAAGATCACTGCCATTGCGCGACAGTTCGGCCTTTCTCGCAGCGCTTTGTTGTACTACGACCGCATCGGCCTGCTGTCGCCGTCGGGGCGAAGCGAGGCAGGCTACCGGCTGTACTCGGCCGAGGATCGCGACCGGCTGGCCACCATCTGCAGCCTTCGCCAAGCCGGCTTGGGCGTCAAGGACATCCAGCGGGTGCTGTCCCTGGAGGAAAGCGCCAACGGCGTCGTCCTGCAAAGGCGCATGCGAGAGCTTGGGGATGAAATTCGCACGCTGCAGGCTCAACAACGTCTGCTTGGCAAGATGTTGCAGCTCCGCTCGCTTGGAGGATTGCCGGCGGCCGTCGACAAACGTGCCTGGATCGAGATGCTGCGCGTCGCCGGGATGGACGATGCCGCCATGAAGAGGTGGCACGTCGAGTTTGAACGGCGGGCGCCTGAAGCTCACCACCAGTTTCTGCTGGCGCTGGGGATCGGCGAGGAGGAAGCGCTCCTTATCCGCAAGCAGTCGGCGGATCGGCAAGCGTAGCCGAAGCGGCACGCTGCCGTTTTACTTCCTTCTGAAATTGACTCCACCCGCGAAATCCTGACCGGACAACGCCCGGGCATGTTAAGGTAGTGCCGGGGAAGCCGAAAAGACCATAGAAAGCAACAATCGCGCGGCCGCAGACACGTCGGCTGCGCGCAAAGCGAAAAGGAGCCGGTATGCGGCGCATCATCATCGGCATCTCGGGCGCCTCCGGCGCCATTTACGGCATCCGCGCCCTGGAGGCGCTCAAGGGGGCGCCCGACATCGAAACTCACCTGGTGCTGTCGCCCGCCGCCCGGCGCACCATCCAGGAGGAGACTCGTTGGCAGGTCGGCGAGGTGGAGGCGCTGGCCGACGTGGTGCACGCCCACGGCGACATCGGTGCGGCGGTGGCCAGCGGCTCGTTCATCACCGCCGGCATGATCGTGGCGCCCTGCTCGATCAAAACTCTGTCGCAGATCGCCAATTCTCACAACGACAACCTGTTGGCGCGCGCCGCCGACGTCTGCTTGAAAGAGTGTCGCCGGCTGGTGCTGCTGGTGCGCGAAACCCCTTTGCACCTGGGGCATATCGAACTGATGGCGCAGGCCTCGCGCTACGGCGCGGTGCTGCTGCCGCCGGTGCCTGCCTTTTACAATCATCCGCGGACCATTGACGACATTATCGATCACACCGTCGGCAAGGCGCTCGACCAGTTCGCCATCCCGCATGACCTGATCAATCGCTGGCAAGAGCCGTCGGTTGACGATGCGGCGCGGCAGCGAAAGGTCGTTTAGTCGGCTGAAATTAGCTGAAAGGTCCCGCCTGTCCAGATTCTGGCACCCCTCCGCAATGCTCCTGCAGCTGCCCAACCCGGCTAACTTGCTGTACCCTCGCTCGTTTCATCGATAAGCGTTGTCTGGCTTGTCGATTGCAGGGCAACGTCCAACGGCATAGAAGCGACCATAATCACGGTGCCGATGAAATCTATTGCGGAGGCCACAATGAAAACAGCAAGCTTAATCCGTCTGGCCATGACGCTCGTCGTGCTGGCGCTGGCGCAGAGCACCTCTTTTGCCTGCGACCTTTGCGCCGTCTACCGCTCGGAGGCTGCCAAAACCACCAACCCGGGGTTCAACGTCGGCCTGTTCGAACAGTTCACCCATTTCGGCACCATGCAGCAGGACGGCCACAAGCTGGACAATCCGGCGGGGCAGTCGCTGGACAGCAGCATCACCCAGTTCATCGTCGGCTATCAGTTCGACGATCGATTCGGCCTGCAACTGAACGTGCCGTACATCCAGCGCTCGTTCAGGCGTCCCACCGATACCGGCAGCATCGAACACGGCCATGAAACCGGGCTTGGCGATCTTTCCCTGATCGCGCACTTCCGCGGCTATCAGCATGCCACCGAGCAGACCCTCTTCGCCTGGGACCTGGTGGGCGGGGTGAAGTTCCCCACCGGAAGCAGCGATCGGATCAAGGAGGAACTGACGGAAACGGCTCCCGCCGCAGGGGTGCCGGAGTCCGGCATTCACGGCCACGACCTGGCGCTCGGCAGCGGCTCCTTCGACGGCATCGTCGGGACCGGCATCTTCGCCAGCTGGCAGCGGCTCTTCGTCTCCGGCGCCGTCCAGTACACCATCCGCAGCCGCGGCGATTTCGATTACCGTTACGCGAACGACCTGGCCTGGCACCTGAAGCCGGGCGCGTACCTGTGGCTGTCGCACAAAGGGACGCTCGGCCTGCAACTCGCGCTGTCGGGAGAGGATAAAGGCAAGGACGACCTGGCCGGCGTCAAGGCCGAGGACACCGGCATGACCTCCGTCTTCATCGGGCCGGAATTCTCCTTTACCTGGAAGGAACTGCTGAGCGCGGAACTCGGCGCCGAGTTTCCCGTGGTAAGCGACAACAGCGCCCTGCAACTGGTTCCCGACTACCGGGTGAAAGCCGCGCTCACCTATCGCTTCTGATCGACCGATGGGGGAGCAATGCGCCGTTGCGGGTGAGGGACTTGCCTGTAGATTATGACTATGATACGGTACCGCGTTACTGACTCAGAGAACTCCCCTTTCAATAAAAAACCTCTTGCGTAGTTTTCCCGCCACAGTTATTGTGCACGGCGACGAGCACATCCGGCTATTATTCGACCATTGTGCCATTGCGCACTGGGGTAAAGGAATAGACATGACTGAATCAGCGGTTAAAGAACGCAGTGGAGGCAGGATTCTGGTAGATACGCTTAGGATCAACGGCGTAGATACAATCTTTTGTGTTCCCGGAGAGAGTTATCTGCCTGTGCTCGATGCTCTCTACGATGAGCAGGAAGCGATCAAGCTGATCGTTTGCCGCCAGGAAGGGGGCGCAGCCTACATGGCGGACGCCTACGGCAAGCTTACCGGCCGCCCCGGCATCTGCTTCGTGACCCGCGGGCCGGGCGCCTCCAACGCCAGCGTCGGCGTGCACACCGCCTTTCAGGATTCCACGCCGATGATCCTTTTCGTGGGCCAGGTCGGAGGGGATTTCGCGGAGCGCGAGGCCTTCCAGGAGATGGATTTTCGCCGCATGTTCGGGCAGATGGCCAAGTGGGTGGGGCAGGTCGACCGGCCGGAGCGGCTCCCCGAGATGGTCAGCCGCGCCTTCCATCTCGCCGTCTCGGGGCGACCCGGTCCGGTGGTGCTGGCGCTTCCCGAGGACATGTTGACGGCGAGCGCGCGGGTCGAGGATGTCCGGAGGTTCCGGCGGGTGCAGGCCCATCCGGGTGCAGCCGATCTGCAGACGTTGCGGGAGATGCTGGCGAAGGCTAAGCGGCCGGTGCTGCTGTTGGGAGGCGGCGACTGGTCGACGGAAGCCTGTCGGGACATCGCGGCCTTTGCCGAGGCCAACGACCTGCCGGTCGCCTGTTCGTTCCGCCGCCAGGACCTGTTCGACAACCGCCGGCGAAACTACATCGGCGACGTCGGCATCGGCATCAACCCGGCGTTGGCGGAGCGCATCAGGGAGGCGGATCTGCTGTTGGCGGTAGGGGCGCGTTTGGGAGAGATGACCACCGGCGGCTACACGCTGATCGAGGCGCCGCGGCCAAAGCAGCAGTTGGTGCACGTGCATCCCGGAACCGAGGAGTTGGGGCGGGTTTATCAGGCCGACCTGCTGATCAACGCCGGCATGGCGGAATTCGCCGCGGCGGCGCGCGAGCTTGCCCCTTTGCCTGCTCCGGCCTGGTCGGGTTGGACCGCCGCCGCCAGCGACGATTATCTGCTTTGGCTGCAACCCGGGCCCATGCCGGGAAAGCTCGACCTAGGCAAGGTCATGCTCTTCTTGCGCGAGCGGTTGCCGGCGGACGCCATCGTCACCAACGGCGCCGGCAACTATTCGTCGTGGGTGCACCGTTTTTACCAGTATTCGGGATTGCGCACCCAGTTGGCGCCGACCAACGGCTCCATGGGATACGGGTTGCCGGCGGCGGTCGCAGCCAAGATCGTCCACCCGGAAAAGACCGTAGTCTGCTTCGCCGGCGACGGCTGTTTTCTGATGAACGGGCAGGAGCTGGCCACGGCATTACAGCACGATGCGCCCATAATCGTGATCGTGGTGAACAACGGCATGTACGGCACCATACGCATGCATCAGGAGCGTCGTTATCCGGGGAGAACCAGCGGGACCCAGCTCATCAACCCCGATTTTACCGCGCTGGCCAGAGCCTACGGCGCCTACGGCGAAGTCGTGGTGACAACCGATGAGTTCGAAGCCGCCTTCGAGCGGGCCGTGGCGTCCAACTGGCCGGCCCTGCTGGAGCTGAGGATAGATCCCGACGCGATAACCCCTCGGACGACTCTTACAGCCATCAAACAGGGATCTTAAACAAAGGCTTTTAACAGGGATAAAACTGATACAGGGGATAAAGACAAAAACAAGAAGCAAGCTTTTTGGTTAAACCAAAGTCTTAAAAACTCAAACAAAGACTTTTAACAGGGATAAGGCGGATACAGGGGATAAGGCACGAATCAGTCTGAATGTCTAAGGCTTAAGGCTTTAAAAGCTGTTTAAGGCTTAAAGCCTTAAGGCTTTAAAAGCTTTTTGGTTTAAACCAAAGACTCGGTTTTTGTGTTTTATCGCTTTGCCTTTATCCCCTGTATCTGTTTTATCCCTGTTTAAAAGCCTCTATGTTTTAGGTTCGTTTAGACGTATCCCTGTACCTATCCCCGTCCAAAATCGCTTTTCCCTGTTCCAGCAGTCGATCCAAGTGCTTACGGATGTTGGCCTTTTCCCCGAATTCGAAGAATTCTTTGGGCTCCCGCTCTCTGCCGTAAATAATCCACGCCTTGACGATCTCTTCCATGGTCGGTGCGCTCTTCAATAGCTCGACGAGTTTCCCTTCGCGCCTGTGTATCACTTGCAGATAGGCATCCCAGTGCTCCCCCGGATTTTCCGTGTAGATCCCCTTTTCATGGCTGGTCAGCCAGACCTTTGCCGGGATTCGCCTGAGCTTCTCCACACTGCTGATGGTCTGCTCGATGCTGGAATCTCGGTCGCCGTACCAAGGGCCAAAGGGGGTCAGATCCACGTCCCCCAAATGCAGCAGCTGCGGCTCCTGGAAATAAATGGCCATATGCCCGGGGGTGTGCCCCGGGGCATGGACGACTTCCGCCATGACGCTGCCAAGTTCCAGCAACTCCCCGTCCTTCAGCAAACGGTCGGCCCGGCGCGGATGAAAATGGAACTGGTCGCGCAACGAGGCCCTGAAATAGTCGCGGATCGGGCCGTCGGTCATGCCGTACCAGTCGAGCATCTGCTCAAGGTCGTGCAGAGCCGGCGCGTCGTGCTCGCCGATCCAAAGAGGCACGTCCGGGAAAAGATCGAGATGCATGTGGTGGTCTTCGTGCCAGTGGGTCAGCCAAACTGCCCGCACCCCGTCTCGCTCCTTCAACTCCTGCAGCCGCTGCCGGTCGGAGCCCGGGTCGATCAGCACGCCGGCTCCTTCGATGTAGAGCGAATGGCAGTAGGGATAGCGTCCCTTGTTGGGACCGGGGATGACGCGCAGCGGGCCGAAATTTTGTTCCTTGAACATGTCCAGATCCTTTGCGACTTCCCCGCGCAGGGAGTCGGTTGTTAATGCGCTGCCGAAGAACTTGCCTTATATATCACAGTTCATTGTCGCGAACATTCGTTTTTAGGCGAAACTCTTTACTGTCAACTGGGATTTCGTAATTTGATAAACGGCGCGCTCTCTGAGTGGTCGCGAAAAAAGTTGTAGTGTTCAATTAATTCTGGAAAGAGCGCCGGGAATAGGATAATCTCGGCCGAACTAACCGGATGTTGCGGCCCGCCTCCGGTTCAGGGGATAAAAGCCAAAATTTTCAGTCTCAAGACAGGGAGGGATTATCGAATATTCAGGAGCCTTTCGGCGCTTACCCTTTTTTTACGGTTGGGTGGTGTTGGCCATGTGTTTTCTTGCCTTGTTCGCCACCTTCGGCATCAGGGTCTCCTTCGGCGGCTACATTACTTCCTGGGAACGCGAGTTCGGCATCAGCCGCACCCTGGTCACGACCATCTCCCTATTGAGCTTTTGCACGCTGGCCGTCGCCCAGCCGCTGTGCGGGAAGCTCGCCGACCGCTTCGGCGCCCGCACCGTGCTCACCGGCAGCATGCTGACCATCGGCGCCGCGCTGCTGCTCTGCTCGATGGCCCACCAGCTCTGGCAACTGGCCATCCTCTACGGCTTGGTGTTGTCCCTGGGCCTGACGGCCGGCTCCAATATCACCTCGGCCGCCACCGTTACCGGCTGGTTTTCCACCAACCGCGGTCTCGCCCTGGGGATCGCCCTGTCGGGGATGGCGGTCGGCCAACTGGTCGTGGTCCCGTTCTCGCTCTACTTGATTGCCGCGCACGGTTGGCGCTTTACCATGGCCGCGGTCGGCTGCTCGGTGCTGGTCGTCTTCATGCCGCTCATGTTCATCCTGGTTCGCTCCCGCCCCGGCGATCTGGGGCTGCTTCCTTACGGCGAACTTCCCCGGGACGGCGGGGAGGACGATCATGCCGGCCGGCGCCAGGCGGGAACCGCCAGCGGCAGCCTGTTCTCCGTCTTGAAACAGCGGGTCTTCTGGCAGTTGACCATCCCCTATTTCGTCTGCGGTTTTACCGACGTGGGGCTGATCGACACCCACTACATCCCCTTCGCCCAGGGCAAGGGCGTCTCCATGGCGATGATCGCCTTCACCTTCAGCCTGATCGCCGCTTTCAACATCGCCGGGACCATCGGCACCGGGCATCTCTCCGACCGCTGGCACCGCAGCAAGCTTCTGGCGGCGATCTACGCCATCCGAGGGGCCAGCTTCGTCATCCTTTTGGCCGGCAACGAGCCCTGGATGCTGACCGCGTTTGCCGTTATTTTCGGCGCCACGGAAATGGCTTCCATCGCTCCGGTCAGCACCCTGTGCGCGCACCTCTTCCGCAAGAATTCCATCGGCGCGATCTATGGATTGGTGTCGGTGAGCCACCAGATGGGGGGGGCGCTGGGGTCGCTGCTGCCGGGGATGGTGTACGATCGGACCGGCTCCTATGCGCCGGTTTTCCTGTTGTCGATGCTGCTCTTGGCCGGCAGCGCGCTGCTGGTTTCCAAGGTGCCGGATTCCGACGGCAAGCGGACGGTTGGCGCGGGCGCGGGCGAAACTGCCGCCGCGTCTGCCGATTGCTGATTTCAGCTTCCGCTAGCTCGCGCAGACGAAACGGCGGCAGATGTCGGGGCGGTGTTGGTAAATGCCGCACTTGCTCCCTTGCAGGAACTCGCAGCCGTTCTCGATGATCAGTTTGTGGGGGCCGCGCAGGGCGAAATGCAGGCGACTGGCGCCCAGCGTCTCCAGTTGCCGGTATTCGTCCCAGCTTAATTCCACGCTCGGAAAGGATCGACAGCAAAGAGCCTCGCAGTTTTGGCAACAGGGGGCGTTGTCGAGTGGATGGTCCAGCAGCAACCCGCGTCGTTTTTCTTTCACACGCCTGAAAAACAGCATTGTCACGCTCCTTTGCGCTAACAAAACGTTCAGCCGGAAGTGGAAGTCAGGTAGGTGGAAAAGATGATACTGCCGGCCGTACGACTATGTCAATTGGTTATTGCTCAGGATGATTCCCTAATAGTCGAATGACCGAAGCTGGATGGTATTCCGGCTGTTTTTAAGCCGGCGAGGAGGTCGATCGTGTTCTTGCAACTCCCGCAATCGCACGTGCTGCGCAAACTGACGGCCGACGGCCGCCTGCTCTTCTCGACCCGCATGGCGCGTATGTTCGCTTACGGGTTTCTGGCCGTGGTGTTGGTGCTGTACCTGCACGAAATCGGTCTCTCCGCAAGCAGGATCGGCGTGCTGCTGACCCTTACCCTGTTCGGCGATACCTTGGTTTCGCTTTGGATTACCACCGTTGCCGACCGCATCGGCCGTCGGCGCATGTTGATGGCCGGGGCATGCCTGATGCTGTTCGCCGGAGTGCTGTTCGCCGGAGTGCTGTTCGCCACGACCAGCAACTATCTGCTGCTGGTGATCGCCGCCACCATCGGCGTGATCAGCCCCAGCGGCTACGAGGTCGGCCCGTTTTTGCCTATCGAGCAGGCGGCGCTCGCCCAGACGGTATCCAGCGCGGAACGCACCCAGGTCTTTGCCTGGTACAACCTGGCAGGTTCGCTGGCTACAGCACTCGGGGCTCTCTGTGGCGGAGTATTGGTCCAGATGCTGACCGGCGCCGGTCTGACCCAAATCCAGAGTTACCGGACCCTGCTTTTTTTGTATGCGGCGGCGGGGCTGATCCTTTGGTTGCTGTTTTTGCGGCTGTCGCCGGCCAGCGAGCTTCCCGCGGCGAAGAAGGCGACCGGGAAATCGACGCTCTTTTCCGCCTCCTTCGGGCTGCACCGCTCGCGCGGCATCGTTTTGAGACTGTCCGCCCTCTTCGCTCTGGACGCCTTTGCCGGCGGCTTCGTGCTGCAGAGCATGGTAGCCTATTGGTTTCACCTGCGTTTCGGAGTCGAGCCGGCCCTTTTGGGGAGCATTTTCTTCGGCGCCAACATCCTGGCTGGCCTCTCGGCGCTGGCCGCCGCCGGCGTCGCTTCCCGCATCGGCCTGCTGAACACCATGGTCGTAACCCATGTCCCCTCCAACCTCCTGCTGATCCTGGTGCCGCTCATGCCCAACCTGCCGTTGGCGATAACGGTGCTTTTGCTGCGTTTCAGCATCTCGCAGATGGACGTGCCGACGCGCCAATCCTACACGGTGGCCGTGGTGGACCCGGACGAGATGTCGGCTGCCGCCGGCGTGACCGGCGTCGCGCGCACCACCGGCGCGGCGTTGTCGCCGATCTTCGCCGGTCTGCTGCTCGCCAATCCTGCCTTGTTGAGCGTTCCCTTCTTCCTGGCCGGCGGACTGAAGATCGTCTACGATCTGCTGCTCTACCGCAGTTTTCGAGCGGTTCGGCCGCCTGAGGAAATGGGGCCTTGATGTTCCGCAAGCAGCCGCAGTCCGGCTCCGGTTTCCTCATTTCTTCCATATTTGGTCCCCATTTGGCTGCTAACGTGCCTGCCGGTAAAGGACGGCCGGTTTGAAAATTGACAGCTGCGTTAGTTTTCTGTTAACTTGTCCCGGTTGATCCGTATAAATAAATAGAAAAGGGTTCACATGCCAATGCCATCGTCATCGGAAGAAAAAACCCTCCCCAGTGAAACCCCGGAAGCCGCTCCGACCAAACGGCCGGGTCGCCGCTGGGCTTTGCTGATCCTGATCGTGCTCCTCTTCGCCGCCGGCTGGTATCTCCTTTCCGGTCGGGGCGGCGCGCCTGCCGGCAAGCGGGGCGCGAAGCCGCCGCTGCCGCCTTCGCCGGTGCTCGCCTTGCCTGCCAGAGCAGGTGATGTCGGGGTCTACCTGAACGGGCTGGGCTCGGTGACGCCGCTCAACACGGTGACGGTGAAGTCGCGCATCGACGGACAGCTGATGGAACTTCGCTTCCGCGAGGGGCAGATGGTGAAACGCGGCGACCTCTTGGCGATCATCGATCCGCGCCCGTTCCAGGTGCAACTGACCCAGGCCGAGGGGCAGATGGCTCGCGACGCGGCGCTGCTCAAGAACGCGCAGCTCGATCTGCAGCGCTACCGGCAACTCTGGGCGCAGGATTCCATTCCCAAGCAGCAGTTGGATACCCAGGACTCGCTGGTGCGCCAGTATGAGGGAGCGGTGAAAATCGACCAGGGGCAGATCGACGCGGCACGCCTGCAGATCACCTACAGCCGCATCACCGCGCCGGTGGGAGGGCGCGTGGGGCTGAAGCAGGTGGACGCCGGGAACATCATCCATGCCAGCGACGCCAACGGCCTGGTGCTGATCACCGAGTTGCAGCCGGCGGCCGTGGTTTTTCCCATTGCCGAAGACAGCCTGCCGCCGGTGCTGGCCAAGTTGAGGAGCGGGGCGCGCCTGCAGGTCGAGGCCTACGACCGGGAGCAAAAGCAAAAGCTGGCCACCGGCACGCTCCTCACCATCGACAACCAGATCGATCCCACCACCGGCACCGTCAAGTTGAAGGCGCTGTTCCCGAACCGGAGTAACGAGCTCTTCCCCAACCAGTTCGTGAACGCGCGGCTTTTGCTGGAGACCAAGCGCCAGGCCGTCCTGATCGCCAGTTCCGCCATTCAGCGCGGCCCGCAGGGGACCTTCGTCTACCTGGTGAAGCCGGATCGCACGGCGACGGTGCGTCCGGTGACGGTCGGCGTGGTGCAGGGCGACGACACCATGATCGCCTCCGGTCTGGCTGCGGGCGAGTTGGTGGTGGTGGACGGCGCCGAGCGGCTGCGCGAGGGGAGCAAGGTGGACCTGAAGGAGCCGGGCAAGGGAGCCGGTGGCCGCGGCCGCCAGGGCGGGCAGGGCGGCCGAGCCGGGCAAGCCGGCCAAGCCGGGCAGGGCGGGCAAGCCGGGCAGGGCCTTCAGACCGGTCGGACCGGTCAGACCGGTCAGACTGGTCAGACTGGTCAGACTGGTCAGAGGCCCGGCAGATGAACATCTCCCGTCCCTTCATCCTGCGGCCGGTGGCGACCACGCTGCTGATGGTCGCGATCCTCCTGGCCGGCGCCGCGGCCTACCGGCTGCTGCCGGTGGCGGCGCTCCCCCAGGTGGACTACCCCATCATCCAGGTGCGCACCTTTTACCCCGGCGCCTCCCCCGACGTGATGGCCACCTCGGTGACGGCGCCGCTGGAGCGCCAGTTCGGCCAGATGCCGGGGCTCACCCAGATGACCTCGGCCAGCTCCAACGGCAGCTCGGTGATCACCATGCAGTTCAGCCTCGACCTCTCCCTGGACGTGGCCGAGCAGGAGGTGCAGGCGGCGATCAACGCCGGCTTCACCTTCCTCCCCAAGGATCTCCCCGCTCCGCCGGTCTACAGCAAGGTTAACCCCGCCGACACCCCGATCCTGACCTTGGCGCTCTCCTCCGACTCGCTGCCGTTGCCGCAGGTGGAGGACATGGCCGACACCAGGTTCGCTCAAAAGATCTCGCAGCTCCCCGGCGTGGGGCTGGTGAGCATCAGCGGCGGGCAGCGACCGGCGGTGCGCGTGCACGCCAACCCGACCGCCCTGGCCTCCTACGGCCTCACCCTCGAAGACCTGCGCAGCGCCATCGCCGCCGCCAACGTCAACCAGGCGAAGGGCGGCTTCGACGGCCCGCACCAAGCCTACATCATCGGCGCCAACGACCAGCTCTACTCCAGCAAGGATTTCCGGCCGCTGATCGTCGCCTACCGCAACGGCGCCCCGGTGAAGCTGACCGACGTGGCGCAGGTGATCGACGACACCGAAAACGTCAACCAGGCCGCCTGGATGAACCAGTCGCCCGCAGTGGTGGTCAACATCCAGCGCCAGCCCGGCGCCAACGTGATCGAGGTGGTGGACCGCATCAAGAAGCTCCTGCCGCAGTTGCAGGCCTCGCTGCCGGCCGCCATCAAGGTCGAGGTGCTCACCGACCGCACCACCACCATCCGCGAATCGGTGAAGGACGTGCAGTTCGAGCTGTTCCTCGCGGTGGTGCTGGTGGTGCTGGTGATCTTCCTGTTCCTGAGAAACCTCGCGGCCACCGCCATACCGAGCGTGGCGGTGCCGCTCTCCCTGGTGGGGAGTTTCGGCGTCATGTACCTCCTGGGCTTCAGCCTCAACAACCT
>CAIYDQ010000349.1 GCA_903925075.1 uncultured Geobacter sp. | reverse complement strand
ATAATCCCTGTTCGGTGACGAGTTTAACCGCCTCGGCTCGGAATTCATGACTGTAGCGCTGCTGTTTCTGTTTCGGCATGTGTCCCCTCCCTCTCGGCAGTGTAGCAAGTGGGAGTGTCCATTGTCACCAGGTTACCTCAGTAGAAGAACAGCTTTCTTCAGATGCCGCTGTAGTTTTACAAGCGAAGGAAAGGCAAGATAAACGTAAAAAAACAGATGCAGCTGCGGACTCAAATCCAGATCCAACTGCGAACCCAAACCCAGATCCAACTGCGGACCCAAATCCAGCTCCAACTGCGAACCCAAAACCAGATCCAGATCCAAAAGTTTGTCCTAATTCAGCCAATCGTGCAACCGTAGAGGCCATTGGGGATGCTGTGCGATACCGCCTTGCAATGGCCGATTTGTTTGTAGAAAAGGCCCAGTATCACCTTGAAACCAGAGCCAGAAAATACAAATCCACTGGTTATTGGCTGTACGGTTCAGCGATCTCGTTCTTCATTGTGGGCGTCGTTGTTGCTGTTGGAAATTTCATAAGTCTAAAACTAGTCCCGATCCCTCCCTCGGCCGCGTGTAATTGTAATTCACAGCCATGGATTGACCTTCTTCGCGGCTTCATTTTGTCATTCACCGCATACGGCTTCATTGTTTTGACGGCGGTCGCACTCATGCGGGGGGCGCGGGCTTGCCTTGATCAGCGAGAGCGTCTTTTGACTAAAAGACATTCACTGCGCCAAGGACGGCTCTATCTACATCTAACGGGTGGGCGTGTAACCGTTGAAGACATGGCGCGTGCCTTCAACTGGAACCACGAACAACCTAACGCTTTTACCGACATGCCAACCGATACGAAGGCACCATGGGGAAACGTAGTCGAAGAGATCATCAAAATTGTGCCGGAACTGGTCAAGACCGGGGTTGATGCCGCGGAGAAAAAGAATAAGCCGTAGTGTACAGAATGCTCCCCCAAAGTGCGTGATCTGAATCAGATGTAAATTTTTGCCCTTATCAGTGTCCGGGGCAAACTTCGGAACCGATTCACAGGATGGTGGGAGGGGTTTTTATCTTGAATAATCGTGATATGTAATATATCATTGGTCTATATCAAGGGGGTGCTATGAAGAAGACCGCTAAAATATTCCAGAACGGCCGGAGCCAGGCGGTACGCCTACCTGCTGAATTCCGTTTTTCCACTCGTGAGGTATTTATCGAGCGTCAGGGAGATACCATCGTACTCAGGCCCAAGCCCGAGAGTTGGGATGACTTCTTTGCTCGGCCGTCCAAGGTGCCAGCGGAGTTTCTTGCCGATCGGAAAGATGTGCCACCGGAAGCAAGAGAGCTGTTTTAATGCGGTATATGCTCGATACCAACATATGCAGCTACATCCTCAAGGACCATCCTGCGGCAGTTAAGCAGAAGTTTGAAGAGGTCGGCCCCGAAAACATCTGTATATCCTCTATTGTCCTTGCTGAGTTGTACTACGGCGCAGCCCGACACCCAAAGGGCGTTGTTATCCGCCGCGAGATTGACGATTTCGTAGCCAGGCTGATTGTGTTGCCTTGGGATGAAGTGGCTGCTGATCATTATGGGGTGATCCGGGCGTCTCTAGAGAAGGCCGGTACCCTCGTAGGAGCGATGGATATGCTGATAGCGGCGCACGCCAAAAGCTGCGGCGCCACGCTTGTGTCCAACAACTTGCGGGAATTCGACCGGATCAAAAGCCTGAAATCTGCGAACTGGTGAAAAAGGCCAAAGTAGCTTAATCCAATTCCAGACGAAGTCCAACCGCCGTTAACCGCCGGCCCCCGCTTTGCTCCCCTTCGCCGTCTTGGCGCGCTCCAGTGCCGCCGATGCCTGCTCCAGCGCATACTTCAGGCTCTCGCCCTCCACCTTCGCTTTCAACATGGTCGGAGTTATCGTCTCGATGGATTTCGGCGTTGGGTTTCTCGACAGGTGGTCCCTGATAAGGCTGAGGTCGAGTTGAAAGGCGCGATAGGCGCGCTTTACCTGCCACGCCTCTTCGGCTATCGCGTCGAAATAAGTCCCTATCTCCTCCGTCCGCCGGTTCCCCGGTCTTTGCAGGCGTGGAAACACGCACGCCGTCGCCGATTGCTCCGATTCCACGAAATAGGACGCGCCGATAAAATGCATCGCGTCCGCGTGCGTTATCAGGCGTTCTCCCGTCGCTTGCACGCCTTCGACGCTGGCGGCGAAACTCCGGTAAGCCTGCGCCAGATCGACGTCCGGCGAGGCGCTCAATTCGTCCAGGGCCTCTTCCGTCGCCTCCGTCTGCATCTGCGCCTGCGCGTAATCAGCTTGCGCGCTCTGCAGGGTTGCGGTAGCGGGCGCCGCTGACGACCCTCCCTTCCCGAAAACGGCGCACCCCGAAATGGTGAGTGTCGCGGCAATTAGCATAGCCGTCAGCAAAGCTGCTGCTCGTCTGGCGGAACCTGGCTCAGTAGTCATAACGCCTCCCTTTGACGCGCGCTGGAACCAGCCAATGATATAAAAGCTTTTTCCGCTGTCAACGCCGCGGCGTGCCGCTGGCCTTAGGCGGCGACTATGAGCATGGTATCGGGAACCTTATTCCAAGGTGAAAAAAAAGGTGGCGCCCTGGCCCGGACTACTCTCGGCCCATACCCGGCCACCATGGCGCTTGACGATCCGCTTCACCGTAGCCAGGCCTACGCCGTGCCCCTGTGCGGCCATGCCGGGAATCCGCTGGAAGGGATTAAACAGCCTTCCCGCCTGCGCCAAATCAAAGCCCGGTCCGTTGTCGCAGACGAAAAATACCGGTTTGCCTCCAAGCTCGGTGGTGCCGAATTCGATGACGGTCCCTGCCCGACCTCCCGAATATTTCCAGGCGTTCTCGAGCAGGTTGTCCATGACGATATGGCACAGGCCGGCATCGCCCGCGCAGGTTATTCCTTCGGCAATCCGGAAGGTGGTCCGGTTCTGCGGCGCGGACAATTTCAATTGCGCCGCCATGGCTTTCGCCATTTCGCTCAGATCCACGGGTTTGCGACAGATATCGACGTGCGCGGCGCGAGAAAAATCGAGCAGTGAGGCGATGATGCGTTGCATGCGCAGGGAGTTTTGATGGATCCCCTTGAGATACCCCTTGGACTCTTCGTCGATTTGATCCTCGCATATTCTCATCAGCACTTGAGCAAAGCCGTTGATGCTCGTCAGTGGATTGCACAGGTCGTGGGAAACGGTGTAGTTGAAGGCCTCCAGTTCGATGTTGGTCTTCTCCAAAACGGCGGCACGGGTGGCAAGCTCGGCATTCAGTATGTCGAGCCGCTCCGCCCGCTGTCTGCACGCCGTCTTCGGCCTCGCGCATCTTTGTAGCATGCGGCTTCGGCACCGTCTGGCCGGCCTTTTTGCGGCCAGGTCGCGGCGCTCCGCTTTCCGCCGTTGCTGCGGGCGTTCGCACGACTTGGGCGCCGTCGGCGGGGATATCGTACTTGTTTTTATCGCTGGTACCCTGCTTTTCTGTTGTTGTTCGCGCATAATCGGTCCTATGAACATGATGGGTCCTCTTTCTCGTCCCGGGTGACCGCCCTTATCTTCTCCGGTATTTCTTGCGGGCGAAAGGGCTTGAATGAATAAAAGCAAATATCCTGCCAATGTCGAATGGAAGTCGGTGCATCGAATTCGACTTGTAAAGCGGGCGATTAGGTCTGCGGGAGAGCGCATGGACGGCGAGTCGGAGGGCCGCTTTGTCCTCAAGATTCTGCGGAAACCTTAAGATTCTGCGGGCATTTCGTCCGGGAGAGGGTGGGCGCGACTCGTTTGACTAACATCCCGAATTCAGCACGGCTGACTTTTGGCCGCAGATTTTCGCGCCGACAATATGCGTAGATACATTCGGCAACAAGCAAATGGAGTTTTTTCGCCTGCTGCACGCGCGACGAACTGATCGGGACTCCGTTCAAGGACTAATTCACCGATATTCACTCACCCGGCCTTCGGCCACCCTCTCCCCGAGGCCTCAGAAAGTTGCGGGTTCCTCCACATGCTGAGGCTGAACGTGATAATCCGCACGTTACGCGAGTTCGTTCTTTGCACGCTAACCCTCCGTTATCAATAATCTAGTCCGGGTTTTTTCTCCCCGGAGGCGTCTTGGCGGGACATTTGCTTGCTCCTCGGTCGTAGACCATGAAAAACTCTTTCCACTGGGGTAGATGATGAAAAACAAGCCTGTGATTTTAGTTGTAGACGACCAACTCCCAAACATCATGCTGCTCGAAGGATTTCTGGTGAGGCAGGGGTACGAAGTAATTCAGTCGGAAAGCGGCGAGGACGCGCTGGAAAAACTTTCGGGCAATCGGATCGATCTGGTTCTGCTGGACGTGAAGATGCCCAAGATGTCCGGCTTCGAAGTGCTGGCGAGATTGCGCGCAGATACTAAGACTCGGCGTATCCCGGTAATCATGCTCACCTCGTATAACGAGATCCAAGTCAGGCTGAAATGCCTTCAGTCCGGATGTGATGATTTTATCTCCAAGCCTTTTGATCAATACGAGCTCATAGCCAGGGTAAAGTCGCTTCTCAGAATAAAGTTTCTGAATGACGATGTGGATGAATCCCGCGAATTCGCCGAGAGCGTCATCAACACGGTGCGTGAACCCTTGATTTCTCTGGATCAGGACCTTCGAGTGGTCACTGTAAACCGGTCATTCTACGATTTGTTCAGGGTAAAGCCTGAAGAGACCGTGGGAGAGCTTATCTATGATCTGGGCAACAAACAGTGGGATATCCCCAAGCTGCGGGAACTTCTGGAAACTATTCTTCCCCAACACACCACTTTCGACAATTATGAGGTCGTACACGATTTCGCCACCATCGGCAGGCGCATAATGCTTCTGAATGGCCGCCAAATCCAAAGAGCGTCGGGAAAAGAGCTGATAATCCTCCTGGCTATTAAGGACGTCACGGGAAGGAGGCTGGTTGAAGATAAACTTAAAGAAGAGAAGATTTTTATTGCCAGCGCGCTAAATATGCTGAAGGATATATTTTTTGTTTTGGATTTGGAAGGAAGATTTATCAAGTGGAATAAGGCGATGCTTGATGTTACCGGCTACGGCGAGAGCGAAATTGCCGCGATGATGCCTTTTGATTTATTCATGGATGAAGATGCGGAACGAGTAGCCAAGGCATTTGAAGAGACGGTGAAAGAGGAAAGTTTCAGTATCGATACGATACTAGTCGCCAAAGACGGGAGGCAAATCCCCTATGAAATCAAAACGTCGCTACTACAGCGACTCCCGGTGAATCTGCCTTAACCTATCAAAACGTTTCTAATGACGGCGTCGAAGGCCATGGCTGTACATCTGCGGAGTAAATACGATCTAAACAAGGAGGTCACACTACATGACTCGCGCCTGCTGGACTTCCT
>CAIYDQ010000348.1 GCA_903925075.1 uncultured Geobacter sp. | reverse complement strand
TGTCTAATTTGTCGGCCAAGGAACAGTTTAAGCAAAAATATCGGCTCCCATTTGCCCTACATTGGCATTTTGGTTCGGGAGCCAGAGAGAAGTAACCAGATTCCTCAAAAATGAGAATCGAGAATTTGCGACTGCATCAATCTTGGAAGCCACCTGTGTGATGAGGCGCGGTGCAATTAAAGCCAGCCGTCAACCTTCATGGTTAGTGTCTCCATAGGGAGGAAGAACGTTAAGCGGGGATTTGAGCGTGCAAACGGGGAGGCGGCATGAAATGCAAGTGCGGCGGTGAGATGATAGAGGACGTCGACATGGAGACGGAAGAGCTGATCGTCCGCTGCCTCCTGGGGTGCAGAGCCGTACCGGTCGTATCCTCAAGGCGTGCCTTGATTGATGCTGCACGGTATTCACAAGCAGCCTGCTAAGCCCAGAAAGCGCCGGTAAAAGCTGGCAAAGAGTACGGGGCAACGGGGTTAGAGTTGGACAGGGTAAATGGCAATGTCCAGCTCTGACCCCCCTGCTTCCTAATTGACGACTGGACATTCAATTTTGGTCCGGACAGATTCCAATACAGAGTACTGCTGAGAAACGGCAGGGTCTGGAAAATTGAAAGCTTGGATTATGGTTACTAAAAGGGGCTAACGGGGGCCTGAGTTCGAGTTGGAGTCAGCACGGATCCGCCCGATAATGGCTATAGAAAGGGACGCCCACGCGCTCGATGTGTTCTCGCAGCGCGCTGTGTGCGTATTCCGCGGCAAGTCACAGCCCAAAACCGCCATTGCCAGCGGGTTTCTCAACTGCAAAAGCCATGCGGAATTTAGTTTGGCGGAAGCGCGGAGAGAGAACCCAACGCACCCTGCCCCATCATCTTCGCAGTTTTGCAGAATAACACGATCTAACCCGCGGTGGCAATAAGAAGGGACTCCTTTCACTCCTTTCCCCGGGGGGGACAGGGCGTCGGTGTTCAGCGTCTCGCTTTGGGAAAATCGCCCTGGGCGGAATCAGGATCAACCGCGAAATGAATGTTCTCAACCACAAGTAAATGCAACGGCTCCGTGAGCTATTTGCGTGCAAATATTTCCCGGTCTTGATGATTGCAGATAAACCCGTCGCCGGAGCATAATGAGTGCTCGCAGTATTTCGGATTCGGTTTCTTGACTTTGCACTCGAAAAACCGATCGTTTATCATCTGAGTTTTACAAATTATGATGGTATCGCTTGATTTTTGCAGCTTTTTGAGAAGGCTCTTTATTATGTTCATGACAACTCCCGAGATGTGAATAGTACCCGATCTGCGTAAGATCCCGTCCAATAAAAAAGCCGGGGCGGAATATCCAGGAGATATTTCGGCAACCCGGCTGTCTCAATGAGATCCTGTAGGCTTTCCGTCCCATCCTCGCGGGTGGTTTGGTAGTATCGATATCCGGAGACTGTTAGTGTGAATTTTGCTTGGGTACGCTAGCCCATAGGATCAACTAAGTCAAGAACAAAGTTGCTGTCTGGCGGGTTAACTTATTGATTTAACGTGATATTGCTGGCTGGTTTCCCAGAGTCCACCCACCTGCGCATATGAGTTTTGCCGGCGGGCGGGATGGGCCGTATTTTCGGCATGTGTCTCAAATTTCGTCTCAATATGAGACGTTTGTCTCACCGTTGAGACTAACGCCTACACATCCAAATCCGTATCTTGTTGAAATTGCAGAAAATCCCCGCCCCGCCATTGTGGCACACTACTTGATAGCGCATAGCTACCCCCCCCTCCAACAAAAAAAGTGATACACCGCCAGTCATCGGCCCGCCTGCGAGCTCATCGGCCCGAGGGCGGGTTCGTCGTGGCGGCAAAATCAGGTAACGGCAGGAAGGAGCAGTCTGCGTATGTTGAGGAATATGAAAATAGGTACCCGTCTGTTTCTGGGCTCCGGCCTGGTACTTTCCATTACGCTCGCCCTGGGATTGGCCAGCTACCTCGGTTTGCGCGAATTTTCGGACAGGTCGCTCGCCTTGATGGAGGTGAACAGCCGCATGCTGGAACACGCCACTCAATTCGAGCACTTGAACAACAAGATGCGCCGCTTCGAAAAGGACTTTTTCATCCACGCCGGCTCCGAGGTCGAGATGGAGGGGTATGTCCGAAAATGGCGCGCCAACCGCGAGGAGGTCGGGCGCCTTTTGACGACGACAAGGCTACTGGTCCGCACCCCCGCGGAAAGGGAACTGCTGGAACGGATCGGTGCGGCATTCGCGGCATATTTCGCAGGGTTCGAGTCGGTCGCCGCCCGGGTCACGACCGGCGAACTCCCGTCGACACGGCAGGCCAACCGGGAGATGGCCGGGGTGAAAAGCTTTACCCACGAAGTGGACGATCTCAGTGCCGAGTTCATCCTGCTGGAGAAAGGCGCGATCGTGGACGGTGAACGACAGTTGGCGGTCGCCAAGGAATACCATTCCCTGCTCATCGTCCTTACCACCTGCGGCAGTCTGCTGCTCGGCCTGTTGCTGAGCGTTCTCTTCACCCGCTCCATCACCGCTCCGCTCGCGTCTCTTGCCGGTGCGGCAAAGAGTATCGCCGCCGGCGACCTGGATGCCGAGATCCGCCTGGACGCGAGGGACGAGGTGGGAGACTTGGCCGACTCGCTTCGCTACATGGTCGGCCACTTGCGGGAAGTGATCGCCACGCTGCACGAACAGACGCTGCAGCTTGAAGAGGAGGTGGCGGAGCGCCAGAGCGCGCAGGAATCGCTGCAGGAGCAGGCGACCGTGCTGGAAGAGGAGATTGCCGAGCGCCAGAGCGCGCAGGAGACGCTTCAGGAACAGACCCTGCAACTTGAGGAGGAAGTCGCCGAACGCCAGATGGCGCAGGAAGCGTTGCAGGAACAGGCGGCCGTGCTGGAGGAGGAGATCGCCGAGCGCCAGAGCGTGCAGGCCCAACTGGCGGCACGGCAACGGGAGTTGGAAGAGCTTAACCGGACCCTGGCGGAGCGCGTCGACAAAACGGTGGCCGAGCTTCGAAAGAGCAAACAGCAGTACCGCCTGCTGCTCGATTCGGCGCCCGAGGCGATTTACGGCATCGACACCAACGGCGACTGCACCTTCTGCAATTCCGCCTGTCTGCGGCTGCTCGGCTACCGGTCCCCCGACGAGTTGATCGGCAGGAACATGCATCAGGTCATGCATCACAGCCGCATCGATGGCACCCCTTATCCTCAAGAGGAGTGCCTGATATCCAAAGCGCTGGTGAGCGGCGCCGAACTCGACGTCGACGACGAGGTGCTCTGGCGCGCCGACGGCAGCAGTTTCCCGGCCCAATTCTGGTCGCATCCGCAACACCTGGACGGCGTACTGATCGGCGCGGTGGTCTCCTTTGTCGACATCACCGAACGCAAGCTGGCGGAAAAGGAATTGCACCGCGCCATGGAGGCGGCAGACGCGGCCAACCGGTCCAAGTCCGAGTTTCTGGCCAACATGAGCCACGAGATCCGCACCCCGCTGAACGCCATCCTCGGATTCTCCACGCTCGCCTTGAGGACCGAGCTCACCTCCCGTCAGCACGACTACATCGACAAGATCGGCAACGCCGGGAAAACCCTGCTGAAAACGATCGACGACATTCTCGACTTTTCCAAGGTCGAGGCCGGCATGCTGGAGATGGAATCGATTCCCTTTCGCACCGACGACGTCCTTTTCAACGTGATCACCATGATCCAGCAGAAGGCGCTGGACAAAGGGATCGAGATCATCCTCAACTGCGCCCCCGAACTCCCCCCCTTGCTGAAGGGAGACCCGCTGCGAGTAGGCCAGGTGCTCACCAACCTGCTGGGCAACGCCATTAAGTTCACCGAGAAGGGAGAGGTGGAACTGATCGTCAGCTGCCGCTGCCTGGAGGCGGAGCGCGTTCAGCTGCTCTTTCGGGTGCGCGATACCGGCATCGGGTTAACCCCCGAACAGTGCGGACGGCTCTTTCAGGCCTTTTCCCAGGCGGACGGCTCGACCACGCGCCAGTACGGGGGGACGGGACTCGGCCTTTCCATCTGCAAACGGCTGGTCGAAATCATGGGGGGCGAAATCCGGGTGGAAAGCGAACCCGGCACCGGCAGCGTCTTCAGCTTCACGGCCTGGTTCACGCTGGAGAAGGAGGACGAAGCGACGCCGTGCTGCCTGCCGAAGTCCCTGACCGGAGCCCGCGTGCTGGTGGTCGACGACAGCGCCACCAGCCGCAGCATCCTGTCGAAACTGCTGTCGCAGCTCCCCGTGCAGGTGGACAGTGTGGATTGCGGCCGGGCGGCCATCGAAGCGGTCCGCAGTCGGGACATGGACGCACCCTACCGGTTGATCTTCATGGACTGGCAGATGCCCGATATGGACGGCATCGAGGCGACGCGCAGGATCAAGCAGGACCGGAGCTTGCGCTCGATGCCGGCCATTATTGTCGTCACCTCCTTAGGCGGCGAGACGGAGCGGGCCATGGCGCGCGCCGCGGGCGCCGACGAATTTCTCAACAAACCGTTCACCACCAAGTCCATCGGCGCCGAAATGTGCAGGATCTTCGACTGCCGCGAACCGGTTCCACGGGGAGCGCCCCCCCCGGCGCAACCGGAATCGCGCCACGACTTTACCGGTGCCCGCATTCTGCTGGTTGACGATAACGATATGAATCGGCAAGTGACCGGTGAACTGCTGACCGGACTGGGCGCGCATATAGAAACCGCCTGCGACGGCTTGGAGGCCGTGGAGAAGGTGCGCTCGGCAAAGATACCTTTCGGCCTGGTGCTTATGGACGTCCAGATGCCGGAAATGGACGGCTACCAGGCGACGCGCAGGATCAGGAGCGAGCAGCGCTTCGAAACGCTCCCCATCATCGCGCTGACCGCCCATGCCATGGCGGAAGAACAACGCAAAGTCATCGACGCCGGCATGAACGACTTCATCACCAAACCCATCGACCTGAGGGCCATGCTGAAATCCGTCAGCCGCCATCTGGGGGGATCGACACGGGGTGGTTCCTCCGCACGGGGACCGACCGCTGCGGACGGGGCCGCGGCCGACGACGGCAACGACCGGGCTCGGGAGCCGGCCGATTGCCGGGCGCACCCGCTGACGACAACGGCGAAGGGGAACATCGCGCAGGTGCTTAACCTCCTGCAACGTTATATCGGCAACTACGACGGCAAGGCCGGACTTTATCTGGACAATTACCGACACCTGCTCAAGGCGCTACCGCGAGAGGAGGTCGATCAACTGGCAAAGAGTCTGGCAAGCTACGACTACGACATCGCGCTCACCGCCTTGAAAACCATGGCGGCGGGCAACGACATCACCCTGGAATGCCTCACAGCGAAGGAAACAAATCATGAAACAAGGCAGTCACGCCGAAACTTTGCCCTTTGAACGCGACGAGCCGGCGGGGGGCGGCGATCTTTTGCGGGAGGCATGCCACGGCAATGACGATGCGAAGAAGAGCTGCGGACGGCTGCGCTCGATCGCCGCTCCGGTACCAAAAGATGCCCGCCGGCAAAAAGTCGGTTCGGCCGGCAGCAACGGCGCTCCGGCGCCGGCGCCCGCAGACCGGGTGGCCGCGGGGAGCTCCCCTGTCGATCGCGCCATTGCCGGGAAGGAGCCGGCGGCGAAACAGCCGGGTCCGGACAGAAGCGTCGTGCTGATCGTCGACGATGCGCCGGCCAACATCAACCTGCTGTACGAGGTCTTGAGGGAGGAGTACGAGATCAGGGTCGCCAAGAGCGGCAGGAAGGCGATCGAGATCGCCGGTTCCATGCCGGTCGACATCATCCTGCTCGACGTGATGATGCCGGAAATGGATGGCTTCGAGACCTGCCGGCGGCTCAAGCAGGATCCCGCCACCAGCAGTATTCCGATCATCTTCGTGACTGCCCGGGGCGAAGACGAAGACGAATTCACCGGTTTCGCCTGCGGCGGGGCGGACTATATCGCCAAACCGATTCGGGAGTCGCTGGTCAAGGCACGGGTCAAGACCCATCTGGAACTCTACACCCAGCGACTCGCCATGGAAAAGCAGGTGCAAAGGCGTACCGCCGAGTTGAGCGAAACGCGCCTGGAGATCCTCAACCGACTGGGTCGCGCGGCGGAATACCGGGACAACGAGACCGGCATGCATGTGTTCCGGATGAGCAAGTACGCGAGGGGCATCGCCCTCGCCTACGGGCTGCCGGAAGAAGAAGCCGAGCTGCTGTCCAACGTGGCGCCCATGCACGACGTGGGGAAAATCGGCATCCCGGACAGGGTCCTGCTCAAGCCGGGCAAACTCGACCGGGAGGAGTGGCAATGCATCCAGACGCATTGCGAAATAGGCCGAAAAATCATCGGCAGCCATCCGTCCCGGCTGCTGCAGGCAGCCGCCTCGCTGGCCTACACCCACCACGAGAAATGGGACGGCAGCGGTTACCCGTCGGGGCTCAAAGGAACCGACATTCCGCTCTTCAGCAGGATCGTCGCCCTGGTGGACGTCTTTGACGCACTTACCAGCGAGCGCCCCTACAAGAAGGCCTGGACGGTCGAGGAGGCGATTTGCGAGATTCAACGCTGCGCCGGACAGCATTTCGATCCGGAGATCGTCGATGCCTTCATGAGCCGCGTGCCGGAAATGGCGGATATCAGGGAGCGGTTCTCCGATGCGCCCTTTCCGAAAGGGGACGAGGAGACGCCCGGCAGGCGACAATAGCGCAGCAGCACTCATCCAGCGGACCCGTTCATTCGAAGCGGATACCAAGCAGGCAGCCATTACCACGGAAGAGGGAACATGTTAGACAATTTAAAGATCGGCACCAAGCTTTTGTTCGCGTTCGGCATCTTCATGGTGCTGTTGACGGGGGTCGGGGCGTCAGGCTACTGGAGCACGCTGCAGATGTCCAACAGCCAGGGCGAGCTCAAAAAACGGTCGGATACGGTAAAAAATGCCGAACGTTTGAAGAACGACATGCTGCAGCTGCGCAGGTTCGAAAAAGACATCTTTCTCAACATGGAAAGCCCGGACAAGGTGGCCGATTACAAAAAGAAGTATTCCGAGGCACTCGACCGATATAACGACAGGGTTGCCCGGTTACTGAAGGTCACGGACGAGGATGGAAAATCTACCTACCTGGCATCGATCAAGCGGCATGGCGAGGCTTATCTGGCCGGATTCAAGGGCGTTCTGAACCAAATAGAGAAGGGAAGCATCAAAAACATGGTCGAGGCCAATGCGGCCATGGCCTCGTTCAAGGATGACACCCACAAGGTAGAGTCCGAGATAGCGCAATATGTGGTCATGGTTCAAAAGCAGGAAGACGGATTTATCACGGCGCTGGAACGAACCAGGAAGATGACGGCAATGACACAAAGTGCGCTCATCGCCTTCGCCTTTCTGGTCGCCGTCTTTCTGGCGACGGCCATTTCCCGCGCCATCACCGGGCCGATCGGACTGCTCGCGCGGGAAGCCGAAGCCATGGCCCGCGGCGACCTGACCGTCACCATCGCCGGCGGCGGCAGAGACGAAGTCGGCCAACTCGCCGATTCCTTCGGCCACATGGCTGCCAAGCTGCGCAGCACGATTTCGCGCATTGCCCAGAGCTCCGAACAGGTTGCCGCCTCTTCCAGCCAACTGCACACAACCGCCGACCAGATCTCGACAGGGGCCGAGGAGATCGCCCAGCAGACGAACTCGGTGGCCATTGCCAGCGAGGAAATGGCGGCCACTTCGGGCATGATCGCCCATAACTGTCAATTGGCGGCGGTAACCTCCAACCGGGCCAGCGAAACGGCGCAATCGGGGGTGGCCGTGGTCAGGACGACCATCGCCGGCATGGAGCGCCTCGCCGAGCAGGTCAGAGCGGCGGCAAAGACCGTGGAGACCCTGGGAGCCCGCTCGGACCAGATCGGCGCCATCATCGGCACCATCGAGGATATCGCCGACCAGACCAATCTGCTGGCCTTGAACGCCGCCATCGAGGCGGCCAGGGCCGGCGAGCAGGGACGCGGCTTCGCCGTGGTCGCCGACGAGGTGAGGGCGCTGGCGGAGCGGACCACCCGGGCCACCCGCGAGATAGCAGAGATGATAAAGAGCATTCAAGCCGAGACCATAGGCGCCGTGGCCGCCATGGAAGAAGGAGTCAGCGAGGTGGCCAAGGGGACCACCGCCTCCAGGCAGTCCGGCGAGGTGCTGGAACGGATCCTCGATCAAATCAACGACGTCGCCGGGCAGGTGAACCAGATCGCCACCGCGGCGGAGCAGCAGACCGCCACCACCAATGAGATCACCGGAAACATCCAGCAGATTACCGAGGTGGTCTACGCAACCTCCAAAGGGGCCGCCGAGACCGCTTCAGCCTCGTCGGACCTGTCCCGCGAATCGCATCAGTTGCAGCTGTTGGTGAGACAATTCAGCTTGTAACGGCGGCGGGAAAAATCGGGAAAAAGCCAAAGGGTCCAAGGGACGATTCCCCCGGGCCCTTTGGTTTTTCCCCGGTGCCCCATGAAGGGGAGGGCGCCTTCGGCTCAGCGCAAGAGTAGCGGCAATCGGGTCGAAGCCTGAATTTCCCGCTTGTAGGGAGGTTGCGCCTAATGTATTGTCAGACAATCCGAGTCACCAACTTGCAGGAGGCGATATGACTTCACCGCCCGCCGGCGCCAGCGTTCCGTTATGGACGAGAGCGTATACCCTGACCGTTCTTACCACCTTTTTCTATTTCATCCCCTGGGCTCTCTTTCTGCCGGTTCTCCCGGTGTACGTGCTGCAGGAACTGCACGGCTCTTCGGCGGCGGCGGGCGCGACCGGCGGCGTGTTCCTGTTCACCATGGCCTTGTTCCGGACGCAGACCGACCGCTTCGAAAGGAGGTTCGGCAGGCGCGCCGTGCTCTTCGCCGGCGGAGTCCTGTTCGCCTGCCTCAACCTGCTGTATCTGATTCCCGGCGCGACGTGGAGCGTGCTGCTCATTTGTTGTTTGCGGGGAGTCTGTTTCGCGGTGGTGAACACCAGCCTGATGGCCCTGGCGGGACAGATCGTCCCTCTCGCCCGCAGGGGCGAAGGGCTTGGCTACGTGAACGCGGCCATCACCCTGGCTACCGCCGTCGGCCCGTTCACCGGCTTGTCGCTCGCCAAAAACTACGGGTTCGGCTGGGTCTTCGCGTTTTGCGGCTTGATATCGCTGCTCGGCTCCTTGATTTCCCTGGGCATCGATCTGCCGGAAACCAGATCCGCCGAGCCGGCAAAGGCAGTCGGCACTTCGCTGCGAGAGCTGTTCGAGGTGCGGGCGCTTCCCCCCGCGTACATCATCATGCTCCTGATGTTCGGCATCTCCGCGGTACTCACCTTCGTCTCGGTCTACGCCACGACCTTGCGCCTGAACGTGGTCTCGGCGTATTTCTTCGTGATCCTCGCCTTGTGCGCGATCTGCTCCCGTCTGGTCTCCGGCCGCCTCTATGATCGCCACGGCGCCAACTTCGTGATCTATCCCGGCATCTGGACCCTTGCCGCAGGATTGCTGGTTCTCGGCACGACCCACGGCTCCGCCGGCATGTTCATCGCCGCCGCGCTGGTGGGAACCTCTTACGGGATAGTCGTTCCCAACCTGCTGGCCCTTGTCTACAAGCATTCACCCCCGCACCGATCGAGCGTGGCGACGGCCACCTATTTCACCTTTTTCGATCTTGGGCTGGGCGCGGGTTCCTATCTGGTAGGGGTCTGCATTCCTTGGCTTGGGTATGCCCATATTTATCTCTTTCTCAGCCCGTTGATCCTCTCCGTGGCTCTGCTCTACCATGTTCTCTGCGGTAGGGCGTCGGGCACGGCAAGCTCTTTTTCTGCCGCCGTCTACACGCCGCAAAACGAAAATATTTACGAGGCCGAATAGGGGCGAGCGTTTCGCCGCCCGGCCTGGAGATTACGGCTGCAACCATGCACCCTCCGCCAGTCGCCATGGTGCCACGGTGGCAATGTCGCGTTTCACGATGAAGCCGTTCAACACGACCTACGTGCACCCTCCGCCATTGCCACTCTTCTCACCTGTCCACCTTCCCACCTGGACGACGCCTTTAACGTCGACGGCTGACCTTGCGCCTTTTTTCAGCCCCCCTCAGGTATTCACCCTATTGCCAAATTTCCATCAACAAAGGATGATGCTGAAACAATTTGCCGGCAATTCCGCGCGAGCCCAGTGCTTTAAGGGCAGCGACGGGATGAGGTGAGTCTTTGTGGCAGGCGACAGGCGGTAACAGTGATCGATGATGCAATGATGCCAAACTCAACGCAGGAATTGTAAAGGCTGCGATTTGCCAAACGCGCCAACAGCAGAGAGGACATCGACATGACGAGAAAAGCCGACAATTGCGGCCCGTTTGAGTTGAATTGGCTGAGGGATCCGGTGAACGCCGCCGAGTTTCTGAATTCCATGTTTGAAGATCACGATAAAGACGCCTTCTTCCACGCCTTGCGAGAAGTGGCCGAGGCACACGGCGGCTTGGCTGCCATCGCCAGGAAGACCAGGGTCAGCAGATCCACTCTCAACAAGACCTTCTTCGAGGACGAAAATCCCGATTTCAGCAGCATGTCTGCCATGCTGCAGGCGCTGGGGCTGCGCTTGACGGTGGCGCCGGAAACCTGCGCTGCGCGGAAACGCACCGCACCCACCCTCGTTCGTCCAAAACGCACAGCACCAACCGATGAGGGGGATAAGACGTAGAACGTAGAACGTAGAACGTTCGACCCTGTGCCGGCCTGTTCAGGCGGTTTGGTAACGCGCTACCCTGTTGAAATAGGCGAAACACTCCTCCAGGCGCTTCTCGGTCGCTCGGTTCGAATTCACAAACTCAAGCGCGTACAGCATGTCGTCTCCGTCCTGCCGCTGCCATATCATGCGCGCCTCGACGCTGAGCGGCGATTGCTGCTGGTAATCCTCGTGCGAGTCGTAGGGTGTCATTATTTCCAGCCTCAGGGTCGAGGCGGAGAGATCGGTCCCTTTCGGCAGGCGCAGCTTTACCCCGCTGAGGCTGAAATCGCTGGTCACTCCCTTCTCCTCGATTTTCCTGTCGCCGCACCAGATGCTGGTGAGAAGCCCTATCTTGGCGCGGGGGGTCCGGCGCTTTTCGTGCTCTTTCGGCGCGTCCCGGAAGGTGGCGTCGAAGGTGAAGCCGCGCATCAGGGCGTTAATGTCGTGGGCCATTCTGTTGAGATCGGCGCTGATGGTGGCGGTGACCCCCACTTTGGACGCGCTGTCGCTGATGGCCTCGGAGAGCGCATCCACGCTCTCGTGCAGCGACTCCAGGCGTCCCATCTGCGCGCCGCTCTCCTCGGAAATCCTCTCGCTGGCCGCGGCCGATTCCCTGACGGTCTGGACCATCTGTTCAATCGCTCTCCCGGTGTCCCGCGAGGTTTCTTCCCCCGCGTGCACCCGCGCCACGACCCGGTCCATGGTCACGATGACCGCCGCCACCTTGACGGTGAACTGGGAGATGATCCTGGTTATCTGCTCGGTCTCCAGCGCGGTCCGCGACGCCAGGTTGCGCACCTCGTCGGCGACCACCGCGAAGCCCCGCCCCTGTTCGCCGGCCCGCGCCGCCTCGATGGCCGCGTTCAACGCGAGCAGATTGGTCTGGTCGGCTATCTCGCTGATGCTGCCGATGATCTGGTGGATGCTTTCCC
>CAIYDQ010000347.1 GCA_903925075.1 uncultured Geobacter sp. | reverse complement strand
CTCCCCTTCAAGGGTAGGCGGGGGGATTGCAGTCTGGTGCGTCCGTGGGAGTTGCGGCAAATCTCAACTTTTCAGGAAAGTTGAGAACCACTCTGTCGTCAGTGCACTGTCAACTTGTACGTTACGTTCTGATAGAGGGGGCCGGCTGGTGTTACCGGGGCTGCCGCCTCGAAGTGAATCGTGTGCTTACCGGAAGACAACGGGGCGAGCAATACCCAGTATCCGTCCGAAACCGACGAGCCCGTTCCCTGTACACCCAAAATGCCTGCTGAATCTACCGAAGTGAAGGTATAGACCGGGGACTGCGCCCTTGTGAGTTGCAGATTATGCAAAGGTTCGCCGTCTACGGTGACGTGCAGCGAGTTAACGGTAACAGCATTGGCATAGGTCGACACACACGTACGCAAAGCAAACTCGTTGGCGCCATTAAAAGGGAATGGCTCCAAAGTAGAGCACTCTCCATTGATTATCGGGAAAAAGATCGCTTTTCCTTTCGGGACAGTGCAGGTTCGAGTTGCTGTTGTGTTTTGCGTCCCGCCCCCCACGAGGAAAAATACCGGTGCTGAGGTTGGTGCCTGGACTTCCGGGGACACAATGAAAGCGCCGGTAAAAGCCGGCAAAGGACAGGAGGTGTAAGTCCTCTACGTGGCAGTGGCTAGCGACCAACCATGGCCCCGAGTCATGCGTCGGCTCTTCGTGAGAAGGGCGGCGAAGCGTTGACAGGGGGTGTGCAGGCCGGGCTATTGAGCTCCGAAATCACCCAGTTTGGGTTGCCGACCTTGTATTGTGGTGGGGAAGGCCATACGGTGCGTCGCGATAGCGCGAGGGACGGACCGAACCCACGGAGTCTTAGAACCAGGGCATGTACACACGTTCTTTGCACGGAAACCGGGAGATCCCGGGGGCGACCTAGCATGTCCCATGCCTGGGTCAGGTCGGGGAAGGCCAATGGCCGTAATCCTGACATGCAACGCCCCTCGGGAAGTCGGACGAGGGCATAGTATCTATGAAGCGGATGAACAAAGGCGCACAACCTGAAGGCGGCCAACCGTCGGCGGAGTCCGTGGAGAGAAGGCCCTCGGCTAAGGGAAACCCTGGACGGGCGACCATGACCGGCACACTGAGGTCGGAACCAATGTCGAGCGCACTGGACAGGGTACGGGAGGCAGCGAAAAGGGACTCGAAGCAGCAGTTTACTAATCTTCTACACCACGTAACTGTCGATCTACTGCGGGATTCATATTTCGCTCTCAAGCGAGACGCCGCGGTGGGAATAGACGAAGTGACGTGGCTGGAGTATGGGAAAGGTCTTGAAGACCGCCTTCCTGGACTCCATGATCGCATCCAGAGCGGCCGTTATAAGGCGCGACCGAGTAAGAGGGCTTGGATTCTGAAGTCTGACGGCAGGAAGCGCCCTTTAGGTATAGCGGCACTGGAAGACAAGATCGTTCAAAAGGCACTAGTGCGTGTCCTTCAGGAAATATATGAGGAGGACTTCTTAGGCTTCAGTTATGGGTCAAGACCGGGCCGAAGCCAGCACAAAGCGCTGGACGCGATCTATGTGGCGATCACGCAGAAGAAGGTCGGCTGGGTGCTTGATGCGGACATACGCGGCTTCTACGATGCCGTGGACCACGACTGGATGATGAAGTTCGTGGCGCACCGTATCTCTGAT
>CAIYDQ010000346.1 GCA_903925075.1 uncultured Geobacter sp. | reverse complement strand
CTTACAAAAAACACGGCTTAAGCTGAGAGAATCTTTACGAAACTCGTTTTTAATATCAACGCCCTTTCGGGAGGTTATAGCTTCAACGGGAATTGCTGAGGCCATGTGATATACATTAGTAATTTTCAAGCTGCCAGTCCGGCGTGCGCGTTCTGGAGAGAAGATATGGGCAGTTGTGGACCGCGTACGGCCGGGACCAGACGAAGCCCCACCTTCACCACTAGGGGCACGGAGCAAGCCATAATGTCATCCAGAACAAACTCCACGGGTGCGCGGTCTTCGACATCATCGACCAGAACGCTTTTCATTCTTTGCGTTCTGCTAACGCTCGCGGCGTCCCTTTGGCCGATCTGGGGACACCGCTTTCTTCCGATGCAGGATTATCCACAGCACCTCTTTCTGTCCTATGTGACAGCCACCTATGACGATCCCTCCGTCAATTGCAGGCTTTTTTACCAGGTCAATCTGGCTTTTCGGCCCTACATGCTCTGGTATCTCTGCATGAAACCTCTGGCGCTCCTGTTCAGCGTGGAAACGGCAGGGAAAATGATTTTTTCGGTCTACATACTGCTCATCACCGCGCTCGTCATAGCTGCCGCCAATAGATCTGCCGAGCGCAGCGTTCAGCCATGGGGCGCCCTCCTTTTCTACCCGTTTGCGTTCAACCAGATGTATTTTATGGGATTTACCAATTACGTCATGTCTCTTCCCATCCTGTTCATCGCACTCCAGGACCTGGAAAAACACGCGCGGCAAGCTCTTCCCGCCTGGCGGCTGGCTCTTCATGCGCTCTTTATCTTACTATTGCTGATAAATCACCCGTTCACCCTGCTCGTCTACATAGCACTCGCCGGTTCCGCTTCCATCTTCTCCCTCCGCGACCTCAAATCGGCCCCAAAGACGCTCATTCCGGCAGTTTTTGCGGGGTTAGTTTTCATCGTCTATTATGCAGCCGAACACGGACCCAGCTCCGCGCCCTTGGCATCTTCGTGGGAAATCTCATGGTGGAACATCCGAGGAACGCTTGGTTACTACCTGCTTATGTTCACCGGAATGCGCCTGACCACTTCGGTCGATTGGATCGTCGTTTTTTTGTGGAGCATCTGCGCGGCTATTTTTCTGCGGTCCTGGCGACGAAACAAGGTGGCGCTGGAGGACATTCGCTGGCCTTGCTCACTGTTCGTTGCCAGTTTGGCCGGATTTGTGATTTTACCGTTTTGGTTCGGATATTACTCTTATTTCAACCTCAGGCTGGCGCCGGTTTCCCACTTCGCCCTGGCACTGGTCCTTTCCCGTTTGCAGATCAGTCGACAGGCCGGGATTAAGGTTGCCGTTTGTTCAATGCTCCTGATCCTTCTATCAATTCGGACCCAGGCGAAAATCTCCTGTGAAGCGGAAACCATCCTGCCGGTGCTGGCCAAAATGAAAAAAAACTCGCTCGTACTTCCCGTTATCTTCGACGGTTCCTCTGAAAATCTCGACCCGGTCTATTTCTACCAGGTCCACACCCACGAGGCCTATTACTATCACATCGTCAGGGGCGGCGGCGCCAATCCGACGATCTTCCCCAATGCCATGATGCCAGTCCAGTACCGCCCGGGATTTTCGCCTCTCCCTCCCGGGGAACCGGCAAAATTCTCCGTGCAGCGGTACAAGCCTTTCTACGATTATTTTCTGGTCCGTTCGTCGCCGCAAGGGTTCAAGGAAACGATGTTCAGCAACGGATGCACGCTGTCGGCCAGCTCCGGCCATTGGCAACTATTTTCAAAGAGATCCGGCGTTGACGACCGGCAGTTACCCTAGCCTCAAATCATCTCCGCAAGAGCCATAAAGCCCGGAAAACCGTAGGGTTGCACACGTAAAAAAGGCGGGGTTGCCCCCGCCTTTTTTACTGCTTTTATGACTGCCGACGTTGTTAAATGTCGAAGTAGAGGGCGAACTCAAGGGGAACCGGACGCATGCGGACCGGGTTTACCTCGGCTTCGGTCTTGTACTCGATCCACTTCTCGATGACGTCGGGGGTGAAGACATCCCCTTTCAGCAGGAACTCATGGTCTTCCTGCAGCGCCTGCAGCGCCTGCTCGAGGGTTCCCGGAGCGGACGGGATGGTGGCGAGTTCTTCGGGGGAAAGCCCGTAGATGTCCTTGTCGAGCGGCTGGCCCGGATCGATCTTGTTCTCGATGCCGTCAAGACCTGCCATCAGCATGGCCGCGAAGGCCAGGTAGCCGTTGCAGGAAGGATCCGGCGTACGGTACTCGATCCTTTTCGCCTTGGGGTTGGTGGAGAACATCGGGATCCTGAGCGAAGCGGAACGGTTACGGCTGGAGTACGCCATGTTCACCGGAGCTTCGAAGCCCGGCACCAAACGCTTGTAGGAGTTGGTGGTCGGGTTGGTGAAGGCGCACAGGGCGCGGGCATGCTTGATGATGCCGCCGATGTAGTAAAGCGCCATCTGGGAGAGCCCGCCGTATTTGTCGCCGGCGAACAGGTTGGTGCCGTCCTTCCAAAGCGACTGGTGGCAATGCATCCCGGAGCCGTTGTCGCCGTAAAGCGGCTTGGGCATGAAGGTTGCGGTCTTGCCGTTTCTGTTGGCGACGTTCTTCACGATGTACTTGAACCACTGCAGCTGGTCAGCCATGTCGACCAGCGAGGAGAAGCGCATATCGATCTCGGCCTGGCCGCCGGTGGCGACTTCGTGGTGCTGGCATTCGACGCGGATGCCGACTTTTTGCAGTTCCATGACCATCTCGTTTCTGAGATCGTTCTGGGAGTCGGTCGGGGAAACCGGGAAGTAGCCTTCCTTGTGGCGCGGCTTGTAGCCGAGGTTGGGGAACTCTTCGCGGCCGGTGTTCCAGGCGCCTTCGGAGGAGTCCACCGAGTAGAAGGAAGAGTTGGCCGTGGAATCGTAACGGACGTCGTCGAAGATGAAGAATTCCGCTTCCGGTCCGAAGTAGGCGGTGTCGGCGAGGCCGGTCGACTTCAGGTAGGCTTCCGACTTCTTCGCGATGTTACGCGGGTCGCGGCTGTAGTCTTCCTTGGTGATCGGATCGAAGATGTCGCAGATCAGCGAGAGGGTCGGGATCGCGGTGAAGGGATCCAGCTTCGCGGTCGTGGGGTCCGGAATGATGATCATGTCAGAGGCATGGATCGGCTGCCATCCGCGGATGGAGGAGCCGTCAAAGCCCTGCCCTTCCTCGAAGGTGTCCTCGCCGAACTCGCTCATCGGCACGGTGAAGTGCTGCCAGATCCCGATGAAGTCCATGAATTTGAAATCGACCATCAGCACGCCGTTTTCTTTGGCAAACTCCACTACTTGTTTTGGTGTCATCTACAATCTCCTTTCATATTAGATAAAAAATCAGTTCGATTAAAGGGCGTCTTCGCCCCGTTCACCGGTTCTGATGCGAACTACTTCTTCCACGGGGGTGACGAAGATCTTGCCGTCGCCGATCCGCCCGGTCTTTGCCGCCTGTTCAATAGCGTCCACTACCTTCGCCACAACCTCGTCCGAAACGATGATCTCCATTTTGATCTTGGGGATGAAATCCACCACGTACTCGGCGCCGCGGTAAAGTTCGGTGTGCCCTTTCTGACGGCCGAACCCCTTTACCTCGCCTATGGTGATCCCCTGGATACCGATTTCGTTGAGGGCCTCTTTGACCTCATCAAGCTTGAAAGGCTTTATGATTGCTTCGACTTTTTTCAAGGCAGGTACCTCCACTTCATATTTCAGTGCGCGCAAATTATAAAGACCTTGCCGCCAAATTGCAAGATTAATAAAAGCGAGCGCCCCGTTGCTAGCCGAAAGTATAGCAAGTTGTTTGCCAACAGCGCAAGGGGTAGCGACAGCACGCAAATTCAGCACCTTACCGCGCAAAAGCCGCGCAGGCGGAGCATCCGACCGAGCGTATGCCCAGTAAATAGGCAGTTCGGCGCATCAGTGCTTAATTAATCGGCAGCCGGCGGCACCTCAAAAAAGCGGCTCTTGCCAAGGTCTCCCCATAAGACTATAGTAACGCCGGTATAAGTGGCAGCGCCGCCCCTGACATCATCTCCGTTTTTCACTCCTCAAAACCAAGGCAGGGTGAATTTGAAACCAACAAAGATGCGCTCGCAAATGCTTCATACTTATCTAAGTGTCTATAATAGTTTGGATTTACGTTATTTACTTCTTTGGGTATTTCACGGCTCATGGTATACTTCGTCAACAATTTCAGGCCGTTGCGAGGAATTACCATGATTCAT
>CAIYDQ010000345.1 GCA_903925075.1 uncultured Geobacter sp. | reverse complement strand
CTTGGGCGGGATGTCCCCCTTGCTGATCCTATCCACGTACTCGGCGGCCACGTTCAGCGGGCCGATGACCGCGTCGAGCGTCTGGTTGACCCCTTCCACAACCTTCTGGAAGTCGCCTTGATGTTTGGCTGCATCGGCGCGGGTGGCTAGTTTCCCCTCCACCGCTGCCTTCGAAAGCATGGAGGCGTCGGCAACGAGTGCGCTGACGTTGTTTTTCACCAACATAAGCCACTCATAAATCTGGTCCTTATCGGATGCCTTGGCAACTTCGGCGGTCATATCGCCGTTCGCTATACTGGTAATGAATGCCACAAGATTGGTCAACCACGCGTGAACACCGTTTACTGCATCCTTCATCTTCTGATGGTCGCCGCGGCACTCCACTTCCACCTTTTCACGCAGGTCTCCGCCACGGATTTGCCTTAGCACCCTGTTCCCTTCGCCAATCGGAAGCAAAATGGCATCGAGCATTTCGTTTACGCCGCCAATCACATCTGCGTATGCCCCCTGGAACTGCTCCGGCTTGCCTCTTTCGGAAAGCAGTCCTTCCCTAGACGCCTCGGTCAACCGTTGCAGCTCTTTCTGCAATCCTTGCAACACGGAAATGACATCGACTAGCCCTTTGGATAAGATATCTTTCTCGCATCTGACATTTATCTTTACCGACAAGTCTCCGAGCCCAATCCGCTGCGCCGCGTCAGCTTGGTTCTCAATGACTTCGATGCAATTGTTCAGGTTGTTCTTGATCTCGTTGAAGTCGCCGCTGTAGCTGTCCGTGATCTTGGGCGGGATATCTCCCTTGGAGATCCGGTCAACGTACTCGGCGGCCACGTTGAGCGGGCCGATGACCGCGTCGAGCGTCTGATTGACCCCTTCCACGACCTTCTGGAAGTCGCCTTGATGTTTGGCGGCATCCGCTCTGGTGGCAAGTTTTCCCTCCACAGCCGCCTTCGAAAGCATGGCCGCGTCGCCTACCAGCGCGTTGACGGCGTCGATGCAGGTGTTCAAGTTGTTCTTGATCTCGTTGAAGTCGCCGTTGTAGCTGTCGGTGATCCTGGGCGGGATGTCTCCCTTGGAGATCCGGTCAACGTACTCGGCGGCCACGTTCAGCGGGCCGATGACCGCGTCGAGCGTCTGATTGACCCCTTCCACGACCTTCTGGAAGTCGCCTTGATGCTTGGCGGCATCCGCCCTGGTGGCAAGTTTTCCTTCCACAGCGGCCTTCGAGAGCATTGCGGCATCGCTTACCAACGCGTTGACGGCTTCGATGCAGGTGTTCAGGTTGTTCTTGATCTCGTTGAAGTCGCCGTTGTAGCTGTCGGTGATCTTGGGCGGTATGTCCCCCTTGGAGATCCGGTCAACGTACTCGGCGGCCACGTTCAGCGGCCCGATGACCGAATCGAGTGTTTGGTTCACACCTTCCACGACCTTCTGGAAGTCGCCCTGATGTTTGCCGGCATCTGCGCGGGTGGCTAGTTTTCCTTCCATAGCCGCCTTCGAAAGCATGAAAGCGTCCATCATTAAGGCGTTGATGGCCGCCGCCATTTTTCCCATGGCGGCCTGCAGGATACCGGTCTCGTCGGTACTGCTACTGTCCAATTGAACGTCTGTATTCCCTGCGGCGATCCGGTTTGCCGCAGCGATGCAAGCGCTGAGCGGTCGCATTATTAATCGCGAGATAATTATGCCGAGTCCGACCGCCAGAGCTATACCAAAGGCGACGAACAGCGCGGACAGCCGAATCGAATTCGTTGCCGCCTTCTGGTTTGTTTCGTTGGTCGACTGAGCGGTCTTGATCTTATATTCCTCCAACTTGTCGATGGCCGCCTGTTCCGCCAAAGCCGCCGTACGCGCGCCGCCGACCACCAAAGCGTTCGCCTCGGCAACCTTGCCGGCCAACGCCAATTGCGTGACCCTTTCAAGCAAGGGCCGATAAACCCCCCTGGACTCTGAAAACTCTGCTAACAGCTTCTTCTCGACCCCTTCGTCACAGGATTTTTCAAAGGCAGCGGCATTTTTCGAGATTTCTTCGCTAAACTCCTTGATTCTCTGCTGGTACTTTGCCTGCTCGGCCGGCGTTTTGGCGTGAACCAGCTCAAGGACGTTGACCCGAGACCGTTGGAACGCGGTCGAAATCCCGCTTAAGTAGGATAGCGGCAGGAGCTGCTGGTTGTACATGTTCGCCGATTCGCGCGCCATGTTCCTGGTGGCGTTGATGCCGATAAAACCGATCACTCCTGCAATGAGGGCCATCGACAGGAATCCCGAGACGATCTTGGTGCCTATTTTCATGTTGTAGAACCACTTCATTGAGTCCTCCTTTTGTCTGCTTTAGTTTTATGTGGATACAAAGTGCGGCGTAGCTTCTTGCTGATTATTCTCAAAATCCAAAACTCGACGCGCGGTGCAAAGGCTTTCCCTCAGCATCTCATTGATGCCGCCGTAGAAGGGGCCCTCGTGGCCGGTATAGGCGAGACGGATGTTCAGGCCGGCCAGTTTTTCCAGGGTAAGCAGGCTTTCCGGCGAGGCGGATTCAACCGCCCCACGGTGATGCAGCGACGTGTCGCCCGAAAAGAGGCAGCCCGATTCGCGATGAAAGAGGCAAATCGAATCGGAGGAATGCTCGGGGGTATGGATGACCTCCAAATATCCGTCAGCCACCCGCAGGCACAGTCCATCGCAGATGAGTTCGTCCACATAGGGGCCGTCGCTAAAGGCGAGCACCTTCGCTCCGTAGCGTTTTTTCAGGCTCGAAACGCCGCCGGAATGGTCGAAATGACAGTGAGTCAGGATGATCTGCTCCACCGGGCGTTTGCCGCAGCCGGTGGGAACGCGCTCTATCTGCTCAATGACGCTGCCGTCGGTGCCCGGATCTATGAGGGTGTTCCTGTCCTCCAGCCGGTTCCACTCTCCCAGAATGAGGTAGCTGTTGCAGGTATATGACTTGAGGCTTTTGTCGAGGGATTTCACGCGCATCCCGCTAGCCGATCTTACGGAAAAGCTGGACTTCAGGAACTACCCGCTCGAATTTTCCGGAAAGTTCTTGGGGCATTTTCTGAGTGTTCTCGCAGGCAAGAAAGCCCCCCGGTGCCAGCGCCCGGTAGAACATGCCCAACACCTCGACCCGTTGCGACTGCTGAAAGTGCAGCAGCACGTTCTTGCAAACGATCAGGCAGTAGTCGCTGGCATGAGGCTTGAGCGACAGCAGGTCGTGGTAGCTGAAGCGGATTCGGCTGCGCAAGCGGTCGATCACCCGGTAGTGCTCGGGCGTCTCGGCAGGCTCGAAGTACTTGCCGAGGAGCTCCGTGGGAGTCCGTTTCAGCTCGTCGCCGTGGTAGACCCCGTTTTTCACCCAATCCCCGAAGCCGTTGGCGCTGTCGTAATCGGTTGCGTCTATTTGCAGATTATTGAAGCCGAAGCTGTTCATCCGCTCCGCCAGGATCATGGCAATGGTGTAGGTTTCCTGTCCAAGCGCGCAACCGGCGTCCCAGACCTTGATCCGGCTCCTGCCGCTGGCATAGGAAATCATATGGGTGACTGCATGTTCAAGCGTCGGTTGATCCCTCATGAAAAAGGTGAAAGCCATGGATTGCTCCTTTGTCGGATTCATACCGCCGAGTTGTTATCAGCGTTGCTCCTGTTTTCGACCAGTTGCATGTCGGCGCCCCCCATGAGCCGTTCGATGTCCGTCAGGATGAGCATCTGATCGTTGGAGGTGCCGATGCCGGTGATGTACTCGGTATCGAGGCCGGCGCCGAACTCAGGGGGAGGCTTGATCTGTTCCTCCCGCAAACTGACCACGTCGGAAACGCCGTCCACGACCATGCCTATCACCCGTCCAAGCGCGTTGATGATGATGACTACGGTGAACTGGTCGTACGCCACATGCTCCAACCCGAACTTGACGCGCATGTCGATGATCGGGACAATCACGCCCCGCAGATTGATGACTCCTTTGTGGAACTCAGGCGCGTTGGCGATGCGGGTGACCGAATCGTAGCCGCGTATCTCCTGAACCTTGAGGATGTCGATGCCGTACTCCGCTTTTCCCAGAGTGAAGGTAAGGAATTCCTGAATGCCGCTTTCCACCGTTTTGCCAGTCTTATTTTCCATGGTGTCCCCGCCTTAAGATTCGACGCCTTATCCTTCCGGCAATTGGCGCCCGTCCCTTCTTTGCCGCGTTTCGCACTAGCTTTTCCGCCACAGGTGGACTAGGTCCGCCACATCGAGGATCAAAGCGACGCGACCGTCTCCCAAGATGGTTGCTCCGGCAGTCCCGTGCACCCTCCGGTAATTTGCTTCCAAGCTCTTGATAACCACTTGGTGTTGGTTGAGCAGTTCGTCCACCAGGAGCGCAACGTGTTCGCCCTCCGCGTCTACGATCACGACAATTGCCTCTTCGGGGCGCTCTTTCGCCTTGGCGATGCCGTAGACGTCGGCCACTTTCAAAAGCGGCAGGTACGCGTCGCGCACGCGCACGGTGGTGTTACCGCCGACCTGGTTTACGCTTTCCGGCCCAAGTTGCAGCGACTCGAGGATCGAGTTGAGCGGCACAATGAAAACTTCCTCTCCCACCCTGACTGAAAGGCCGTCCAGGATGGCAAGAGTGAGCGGCAAAGAAATCACCACGCGGCTTCCGGCGCCTTCCCCGGATAAGATCGCCACGCGCCCCCCCATGCTCTGCACGTTTTTCATTACAACATCCATCCCCACTCCGCGGCCGGAGACATCGGTGACCTCTTCCGCTGTGGAAAAACCAGGGGCGAAGACCAACTGCCAGACCTCGTCATCCGACATTTCCTCCGCCACCGGCAAACCCTTGTCAGCCGCCTTCTTGAGGATCTTCTTTCGATTCAGTCCGGCGCCGTCGTCTGACACCTCGATTACGATCCTTCCTCCGGTCTGGGCGGCGCTCAGGGTCACTGTGCCTCCCGGGAGCTTGCCGGCAGCCATGCGTTCGACCGGAGTTTCGATTCCGTGGTCCAAGCTGTTGCGCACAAGATGGGTAAGCGGATCGGCAAGCTTTTCGATCAGCCCCTTGTCGAGTTCGGTGGCCTCCCCCATCAGTTTCAGCTCTGCCTGCTTCCCCAGCTTGGCGGCCAAGTCGTGCACCAACCGCGGGAAACGACTGAAAATGAAGCTGAGCGGCATCATGCGGATCGACATGACGCTCTCCTGCAAATCCCTGGTATTTCTTTCCAGCAGCGCCATGCCGCGGTGCAGGTCCTCGTTCATGACCGGATCGAACCGCTGCGCAGTTTGGGCCAGCATGGCCTGGGTGATAACCAGTTCGCCCATCTGGTTGATGAGTTGATCCACCTTGCTCACCCCCACCCGGATCGAGGAAGCGTCGTGAGCGTCGGAGTGCTTTCGGCCCGAGGTTCCCTGAGGCAGTTCATCACGGTCGGAGAATCGCCTTCCTTTGCGGAGGCCTTCGGCGGCGGCAACAGGCCGATCCGGTAATAGCGGGCCCGCGGTCTCCGGTTCGGCGTTCGCTGTCACGGTCGATCCTTCGGCGGGAATGTCGGTGGCCGCCACTTCTACAATCAGTTCTTCATCGTCCGCAAAAAACATGAAGAAGTCTCGTATGTCTTCTAGGCTGCGCTCAGTAACGAGCCACACCTCCCACGAGGTAAGGCAGCGCTCTGGGTCATACTTCTTGAAGCTGTCAGACGCTGCGACATGGGCAATTGTCGTAGTTTCACCTATGCCGGCCAATTCTTCAAAGAGCAGATTCATCGGCACCGCACGGCTAAAAAAATTGGCCTGCGGAGTGAAGACGATCCTATAGAAGGTCGCGGCGCCGGTCTGCGCAGGTTCGGGCATCGAGACGACGGGAGCGGTTCCGGCGCAACGAATGGCGCCGCCTTCGCCGATCGCGCTCAACTTGCCGCAGACCTCCTCCACCTTGGCCAACGCCACATCCGCCCCGTCTCGATGGCCAGCCAGTTGCATTTCGATGGCGTCGCCGGCTTCCAGGAAAACTTCAACCATCTCGCGGGTAAGAACCAATTTCCCATGGCGCACGTTGTCTAGCAGCGTCTCCACGGCATGAGTCATGACGGTCATATCCGAGAAGCCGAAAGTCCCGGCCCCCCCTTTTATGGAGTGCGCCGCGCGGAACACAGCGTCAAGCTCCTCGGCATCCGGGTTCTGCAGGTCGATCGAGAGAAAAATGCGCTCCATCTCGGCCAGATGTTCGGCGCACTCCTGAAAGAAAACCTGGAAAAATTGCGTCATATCGATATCCACTGACGAGTCCTCTTGAGTATGGGCAACTGTCGGTAGCGACCCCGCCTGAGAGCCAGGCAGCCGCGTAGCAGGTCATTTCCTCACGTTCAAGTCCAGGGAGGCAAACAGAGCCGTGAAGCCTAGCAGCGCGCGGGATGCCAAGATCGGTTCCGGAAAACCGGCGAACAGCAGTTTAATTCCCTTGAAATCTAAAGTCGTTGCCCATGTGTAGAGAAGCTGAAAGCCGCTGGTATCAATGCTCTCTATGCGGCTGCAGTCGATCACCGTCGTTGAGCCTGGCCGCGCAGCGGCAAGGTCGCAGGCGATCCTGCGCAGGAGGTCCGCTTGGCAGGCAACGAAGCCGATTGTCCAATCTCCGCTCAATGCCGGCAGTCCGGTTGGCGTCTGGCTGTCCACACTCTCCCCCTTATATGCTCCCGCTAGCCGCCCCCGCAGACTCTATCTCCATTTGTTTCGACTCGTGGGGGCGCATTCACGGCGCATCCTTAAGCCTTATCAATATTTGTGCCAAAGTTAATTACTCCTAATTTTAATAGGTTGATCAATATCTCGTTTGCGGCTGCAGTTACATTTTCCCGCCAACTTCGGCCCTGATCGGATAAACCTTGAAAAGTCGAAATCTTTCAGCTAGATGGGTGAATAAAAAAATTCCTCCCCAGATGGTAAATGTTACACACGCCGAAGGCTACCGAAGATCGCTAGTGAACTGTTTGTTGATATTTTTCCTTCAACACGACACGTGATAATCGCCAAACACCGAATAAATGAGTGGAGTGGACTAACCAAACAGTTCACTAGCTAAGCAAGCTAGCCACCGTTTGAGAGGGATGCGAAAAGGATTCGAAAAGGAAAGAGTGGGAAAGAGAATAGAAAAGGAGCGAAAAGAAGGGTGGTTGAGGGCGGGAGGACGCAGTTTGACGCTACTTGCGGGAGTTTAGGCGGTTTAAGATAGTTTTGCGGGTCACACCAAGGTGCGTTGCTGCAATGCTGTGGTTACCGTTAGCAAGTTCAAGGGCTTCGTCCAAGTGTCTCTCCTCAACCTCCCTAGATGTCGGGAAATGGCCGAATAATGAGGAAAAAGACGCGATCTCTCCGCCGCTAACAGGGGAGCCGGACAGCTCGCCGTTTCTTGTGCATTCCTGCGAGACATTGAATCCGGCCGGGCCGAGAGGACCCGAGGTGTGGCGGGCCACCGCGTCGTTGATGACGGATTGAAGTTCCCTTACGTTTCCGTAGAAATAGCATCTTTTAAGAAAGCCTACGGCATCGGGGTGGATTTGGATCGAGTCTGGCCTCTGATAAAGTCGGCAAGCCTCTTCGACGAAATGACGGGTCAGAAGATGGATGTCTTCAGGACGCTGCCGCAAGGGCGGAATAACAACCTGATGCGTGCAGAGGCGGTAATACAGGTCTCTGCGGAAGCTTCCGCCGATGATTTTTATCTGGAGGTCGGCATTAGTGGCTACAATGATGCGTGCACTGCTGATTTTGGGGATGTCTGAACCGACCGGATAATACTCGTTTTGCTGCAGGAGCCGCAGCAGCTTTACTTGAGAAGATTCGGCGAGATCCCCGATTTCGTCCAGGAAAAGAGTCCCGCCTGCCGCACGGGAGAGCAGGCCGTCCCGGGCACAATCGGCACCGGTGAAAGCCCCCTTTTTATGACCGAAGAGAGTGTCGGAGAACATTGAGTCGTCCAATCCAGCCACATTTACTACGACAAACTCTCCTCTCACCATGCTGGCCCGATGTATGGCTGAAGCAACTAGTTCCTTGCCGACGCCAGTCTCTCCGTTGATGAGAATCGTCTGCCGCGATGGAGCCACCATCTCGATGTATTTGAATACTGCATGCATGGTTTTGCTGCAGGTTAATATCTCATTAAAAAATTCGGGATTTTCGAGCGAATCGCTGAGTAGGTGCTGCTTCAGCCCGACCACTTCGGCCTGCAACTCACTAGTGATCAAAATGTTTTTAACGCATGAGATGAAGCGGTTGGTTTCAACCGGTTTGACCAGGTAATCCAATGCGCCAAGTTTCATGCACGTTAGAGCCGTGTCCAAATCATCGGAGCCGGTCAAAATAGCTACAGGGACATGGGAATAATCACGGCTGAGTATTTCTAGTAATTCGACGCCGGATATATAAGGCATATGAAGGTCCAGCAACACCAACGCAACACGATTGTTATCCAGAAACTGCGTCACGAGGCGGCTATCGGCGAGAATGGAAACGTCCATAATCCCCGCTCTCCGTAAACGTTCCATCGACATTTTGCTGCACAATTCTTCGTCATCCACCAACAAAACGGTCTCTTTTGAGCATGAAGGTATCACTTCGCATCTCCAATCACAGCTAGCTATAAACTATTTTAATTTGCACACCCCAACCAGAATAACCGATTATACCCGGCCACAACGAAAGGTAAAGGCTCTACTTTGATTACTTGCCAGCCGTTCAGTGCGGGTTAAAACTGGAGGAAGACGGTAACAACCGCTATCCTCGTCGAAAGAAAGCGAGGCGGGAAATGCAAAACCTGCTGGTCGTTCACGTCTGAACCTACTCTCCACTCTACTCGGTTTACGGGGTGGCGGTTGCGGCGGTAGGTAACAGAGGCGGGAACCGGTTGGCTTAGTCGATAGCCTTAGGGCAGAGTCTAGCTCGGCAATACTCAAAGAGGCGCCAGCGCGTTACAGTGACTTCATGGCCCAGAGTTTGAGAGGCATCATTCTGGCGATGTCAAGCGAATCGCGCAACGCCATAGCGGCGAGCGCTTGCTTGTACCTTTGACGGCAAGTCGTAGAATTAAAATAATTGAGCATTACAGAGAATTATAAAATAACAATATCTCAAAAAGACAACCTTCATCGACGAAGGACGGAAAGCCGACGATCTTCACACGAGGAAAGCCGAGCTGCCGAAGGATAAATTTTTCCGACATACTTGGCTCTTTTCTTTCTAATCCTGTTAAATGCAATGGACGTATAGAGGGCAAAGGAGGTCGTCATGAAGGCGACCCATAACATATTAGAATACGAAGACGTTTGCTTTTGCCCACTCTATAATCGGAACAGCTCGCACGGTAGAGAACCATGTTGCCGATACTGCAGGTATTGCGGAGATCATCCTGGGCGGATGAGTTTGCCTTCAAGTTTAAAATAACAGTAACTATTCACCAGATCAGCTATCAACTTTGCTCACCTGTAGGTCGTGTTGAACGGCTTCATCGTAAAACGCGACATTGCGACCGTGGCACCGTTGCGATGTCGCGTTTCGTACCTCAACGCGACCTACATTTTGGCAAGCCGTGATGCCTGAAACTCTGAGCATCTCATCAAGGCATTTCACCGCCAAGCTTTTTTACGCGCTCGGCATCAGAACCAATTGCCATCGCCTTTCTTAATCCCCCCGATTCTCGCCGCCGGGGATTGTCTCCCTCGTTCAGATACCCGACTACTCTGGCATATGGATTATCATAAGACCTCGCCTGACCTGTCTGTCCGGCAGCTACTCCGTCGTGAAATCCTTTTCCTGCAGACCGACGTTGCGCCGCATGTTGCTGAATAAGAGAACGGTCCGGTCTCGGTTGCACTCGTCGATGACGATGCGGCTGATTTTTCCCTCCAGGTCGAAGGTCAGCGTCAACTGCCGCACGCTTCCTTTGCCCTTTGGGAAAAGGTGCAGGACCCATTGTTTCTGGTGGCGCTCCGCCTTGGCCTCCACCCCCTCGGGGAGCGCGTTCACCGGCCTGCCCAGATAGGCGAACCATTTTTTCAGCCCTTCCTCCGGCGGCAGCACGATCCTGTCGGTCACGCCTTGTTCGACCAGCCGCATCACCATGAGGTTGTCCTTTAAAAGGAGCCGGCTCGCGTGAGGCGGGAACAGTTCCATAAAAAAAGAGTCCGGCTTTTTAAACCGGACCTCTCCTCTGGAAACCATCTTCTGCTTCATCAGGGCCAACTGCTTCTCCTGCCGGATGTCGGCGGTGAAATCGGAGGTGCCGGCGAAGCCGCGCCGTAGCGTCTCCAAGGCGTGCAGCGCCGGGTCGTCATCGGCATACGCAGGCACAGAGGCGACAATCGCCAAGGCGATGAACAGAAATAAGAGCTTTTTTTTCATAAATACTCCTCTGTATCGGATTTACGCGGGAATAGACTTAGATCACGCGCCGCGCCCGATGGCGAGCGTGATAGTCGCGGACGCAATCACTTCCCCTTCTTTACGCACCTCGCCTTGCACCTGGATAAGACGCCCGAAGGTCTTGACGATGCGGGATCGCACGGTGAGCACGGCTCCCGATGCGACCTCCGCTGGCAGTTCCACCTGCGCGAGCGCGGCCAGCACGCCACCCTCCCCTTGCTGCTGGCCCGCGGCCATGCCGCCCACCTGCGCCATGGCCTCCACCAGCAAAAGAGGCGGGAAATAGCCTCCGGCAGCCACGGCAAACACGCCGGTTGCGGCGACTCCCGCCTCCAGGGCTAACAGCCTGTCGACAAAGAGAAACGGCGGCCGATGGGGAAGGTAGGCGGTGGGATCAGGATCGAACATCGTCGCCTGCATGAAGATCGATCGCGTAGTACGGACCTTCCGGCGAAGCCGCGAGATGCAGACCGACATCCCCGGGTTTAAGCATCGCCACCAGCCCCACCAAGGCGAGTCCGCCCAGGGCGAGCGAGCGCCCCAGTACTCGGCCGGCATCGAGCACGGGAATCGCCGGCAGACGATTCATCAGAGCCTTCTCCAGGCGAGCGGTCCCCGAGATGGAGACCATATCCGCCGAATACGGGCCTGGCAACAGCCGGTCGAGCGCTTCCTCCCGTGCCCCTGGATCGAACCTGCCGACGGTCCTTACTCCGTCCACGCCGGCCAAAATCCGGGCGTTGCGCCTGCGGGCGCGACTGCCGCGCTCCAGCACCAGCATCCCCGCGCCTTCGCCGAAACCTGAGGCGGACGCCTCGCTCGGTTGATCGCCGGTTTCTTCGTTTGATCCGGACCCGAAACCTGCGCCGAAGGCTCGCAGTTGCCCCATCGCCTTCAACCCCTTCAGCATGGCGGGAAAGACCTCGTCCACTCCGCCGGTCAGGATGACGTCGGCTCTGTCCTCCTCCAAAAAGCGCGCGGCCATCAGGAAGGCGGATTCGGCGGAACAAAAACGCTGAATGGTGGTCACGTTGGGACCTTTCAGCTTGTGCTCGATGGAGGCGTTGCTTGCCGCGGCGTTGGGCACGATGTTGGGAAACAGCATGGGCGTTAACCCGTCCGCGCCCAAGGTGAAGTAGCCGCGCAGAAATTCTTCCGCGTTGGCGATGCCGCCGAAACCGCAGCCAAGGACGATGCCGATGCGCGTGGCGTCGAGGGCGCCGGGAGAGATGGCGGCGTCTTGCAGCGCCATCCCCGCGGCGACCACCGCCAGCAGGCTGCAGCGATCGAACTTGCGGGCCTTGAGAGGCGGCATGAAGTCGGCGGCCCGAAATGCTTCGGCCTTGCCCCAAAAGTGTCCGACCTCCCCGAGGATCTCCTCGGGCACCGGCTGCAGCAGGCTTTCTCCGCGCTTGAGCGCGAGTTTAAGAGGAGTGGTCCCCACCCCGGCGGCAGATATGGCGGCAAGACCGGTGACGACGATGTCGTTGTTTGCAGGATTCACGTTGATCTCCTTCGTTGCAAGGGTTCGCGGCTCAGTGTCGGTATTTCTGTCCCCTCCCTCCTTCGCCTAGGCTTCGGCGGACGCGCCGTTTTATGTGAGGAGTTGAGGGGTGGGAACGCTGTGGCGAGATTTTCACCCTCTCCCCTGCCCTTGTACAGGGAGGGGCTTTTTGCAGATGCGTAGGTTGCGTTGAACAGGTGCATCGTGAAACGCAACAGCACCTCCGACGCCATCATCGCAACTCTCCTGCCCTTATACAGTGAGGGGCTTTTTTACAGATGTGTAGGTTGCGTTGAACGGGTGCATCGTGAAACGCAACAGCACCTCCAACGCCATCATCGCAACGTCGCGTTTCGTGCCTCAACGCGACCTACAGAGCTACAGAGCTCCCGGAGAGCGAGGGGTAGTCGGACAACCCGACGCTGGTCAGACTTGGAACACGAGACAGGTGGTGTTGCCGCCAAAGGCGAAGGAGTTGGAAAGAGCTACTGTGGCATCGGTGGTCTTGGGAGCGCAGTGACAGTAATCGAGGTCGCATTCGGGGTCGGCTCCCCGATAGTTCAGGGTCTGGGGTATCAAACCCTCTTTGAGCGCCAGGACTGTCGCCACGGCTTCGACGGCGCCGGCGGCGCCGAGACAATGGCCGGTCAAGGCCTTGGTGGAGACCAGGGGCACCAACGGCGCGCGCTCGCCGAAAACCAGTTTCATCGCCTTTGACTCCACCAGGTCGTTGAAGGGGGTGCCGGTGCCGTGGGCATTGACCCAGCCCACCTCCTCGGCTGAAAGCCCGGCGCCGGCCAAGGCGAGGCTCATCGCCCTGGCGCCCTCCTCGCCGCTTGGGTCCGGCGCAGTCATGTGATAGGCCTCGCCGGTCACGGCGTAACCGGGGAGATAGCCGTGGATGCGCGCCCCGCGCCTTTTCGCTTCCGCTTCGTCCTCAAGCACCATGAAGGCGGCGGCTTCTCCCAGCGAGATCCCCTGCCGCCCCCGGCTAAAGGGCGAGCAGGGCAAGGGATCGACGACTTTGAGGGAATTGAAACCGGAAAAGGTGAGCAGGGATAGGCAATCGGAACCGCCGCATAGCACCGCCCGCAACCTGCCGGTGGCAACGAGGTCGGCGCCCCAACCGATGGAGCTTGCCGACGAAGAGCAGGCGGTGGTGATGCTCGACTAGTAACCGCACAGGTTGTAGGTGGCGGCGATGGTGGTCGCGGTGCGGTCCGGGAGCAGCCCGCGCAATAGCGACGGCTTGGCCCTGCGTCCGGCCAGGGTTTCTTGCAGCCAGGCTTCGCATTGCAGCATGCCGGAGGCCCCCGCGCCCATGGAAACGCCGATGTCGTAGGGAGAGTAATGGCCCGAGACGCCGCTATCGCGCAAGGCCTCGCCTGCCGCGATGACGCCGAACTGATCGACGCGCGACATTTTCGCAGCGTCCCTGGCGGAGAAATGAGCGAGCGGATCGAAGCCTCGCAGCTGGGCGCCGATGCCGGAGGCAAAAGGGGCGACGTCGAAGAGGTCCACCGGGCCGATGGCGCTTTCCCCGCTTGCCAGCGCTCTGGCGAAGGAGGCGACGTCCGTGCCGGCGGCGGAGAAGATGCCAAGACCCGTTATGGCGATGCTACGCGCTCTTTTCTTTTCCATGATGCCCCTTAGATGATGCCCCTTAGATGATGCCGCCGTCCACCACCAGGCATTGACCGGTAATGTAGGAGGCGCGTTGCGAGGCTAAGAACGCCACCACCTCGGCGACCTCTTCGACCCGCCCGATTCGGCCCAGCGAGGCGCTCTTGACGATTTGATCCACCAAGTCCGGCTTCATGGCGGCGGTCATGTCGGTCGCTATCAGCCCGGGCGCCACGGCATTGACCCGGATGCCCATGGGACCCAGTTCGCGGGCCAGCGATTTGGTGAAGCTGAGCGCCGCGCCTTTGCTGGCGGCGTAATTGGTCTGTCCGGAGGTCCCGGAGAAGGCGGAGACCGAAGAGATATTGATGATCACGCCGCCGCGCCGGCCGATCATTTTGCGCGCCCCCCATTTACAGCAGTGAAAGAGCGAGCTCAGATTGCCGCGCAGCACGTCGTCCCAATCCATTTCGGACATCATCGGCAGATATCCGTCGCGGACGATGCCGGCGTTGTTGACCAGGATGTCGAGGGCGCCGCTGCTGCCGGATTCGATCAGGGACCTGGCCCCGTCGGAGTCGGCGACGTCGGCCTTCACCGTCCTGATGGAGCCCGCCAGTCCAGCCGCCGCCTGGGTCAGTTCCGCGGCGGCGTCGTCGTTATTGAGGTAGGCGGCGATCACGCGGGCGCCGAGCTTGGCGAAATGCAGCGAGATGGCGCGCCCGATGCCGCGGGTGCCGCCGGTGACGATGACGTTTTTGTCTTTGAATTCCATATTGCCCTCCGGATTACATCGGCTTGATCCTGCTGCGGGTCAGGCGCTTCAACTGCTTCCACATGGGGCCGCGCACGGGGAAGCGGCGCAGGGCCTCTAACATGGCGTCGTTCATGTTCACTTCCATGCCGGGAGCGACCCAGTTCCTGCGCGCCAGGGCTCGCTCGGCCACCATCTGGCAAAGTCTGTCCCGGATCGGCGGCGATAGGTAGAAAACCGGCTCCAGCAGATCGGTCGCCTCGGTTATCACACCTTCGCAGACGGCAATTCGATGCAGGGCGGTGCCGGGAAATATGCGTATGCCGGTCATGGCTATCACCGCGCTTGGCTGCAGTTCGTCCATCAGGGAAAAGGTCTCGTCGATGGTCGCCTCGCTCTCGCCCGGGCCGCCAAAGAGCAGGTAATGGGCAAAATCGGCTCCGGCCTGGCGGCACAGGCGCGAGGCGTCGCGGATCTCCTCGACTCCGAAGGACTTGCCCAGGCTGTGCAGCATCCGCTCGGAGCCGGACTCGCTGCCGAATTCAAAGGCGTCGCAGCCGGCGGCCAGCATCGCATCGATCAGGGAAGCACTGACAAAGCCGGGATTGACGAAGGCGGTCCAGTTTATCGATAGCCGCTCACGCGCCATGGCGCGACAGAGATCCCAGGCGAAGTCGGGAGGATAATTGAAGACGTCGTCAACGAAGTAGAGGTAGCTCACGCCGTGGTCGTCGATGAGCGATCTTATTTCGTCGACGACTTCGGCGATGGGCCTGAGGCGCTGCTGGCGCCCCTCCAGGAGCGGATAGTTGCAGTAGATGCAGGTGAAGGGACAGCCGCGCCTGGTTTGCAGATTGGCCATGCCGCCATGCAGGTGGTAGCGCTCCACCTGGAACAGAGTGCGGTCGGCGGCCCCCCTCTGCCGCGCCGGAGCGGACGGCAGATAGCCGGCGGCGCCCCTGGCGAGCACGCCGGGGAGGGATTCGGGGGGGATGCCGTTTTCAAGGCAGGCGATCAGTTCCGGCACAACCTCCTCCCCCTCGCCGACCACGCCGAAATCCGCGTCCAGGTGCGCCAGCACTTGCACGGGCATGAGCGAGAATCCAGATCCGCCAACGATCACGATCGCCTTGCCGCGGCAGCCGTCCACGATCTCGCGCACGCCGGCCAGATAGGAGCGGCTGCCGGGAAAGGTGACGTTGTCGATATTTCTGATGGAGACGACCACCACGGCCGGCGCGAAGGCGGCCAGCGCCTCGCTCAGGGCGGCGGCCGTATCCTCGACGAAACAAAGATCGAGCACCCGCAGCCGGTGTCCCCGGCTTGCCAGCGGGCCGGCAAGACAGCAAAGCCCCAAGGGGAATACCGGGTAGGGGTTCCTCTCCCGGTTGGCGGAAACGAGCAGGATATCCATCAGACCCCCAGAAATTCGTAGAGCCGGGCCAGCCGCTGCGCGATTGGCTGCGGCAGGGTGTAGAGCAAGATCCCCTCGCCGTCGGTCAGGGCATGCACGGTGCGCCCGCTGGCGGAAAGCCTGCCGTTCTCCCCGACGATCCGGCAGACGAACTCCAGCGTGGCGGTCTGCCTGCGCACCGGGGCGGTGCGCAGCAAAAGCTCCTCGCCGAAGCGGGCCGGTCGCAGGTATTTCAGCTCCAGCGCCACCACCGGCGCCCGGAAACCGGCGGCCGCGATCTGGGCGGCGTCGACTCCGAAGCGGCCGGCCAGGTCGTTGCGCGCCTCCTCCATCCAGGCCACGTAGTGGCCGTGCCAGGCGATCCGATAGGCATCGACCTCGTTGAAGCGGACCCTGATCCGGGTCTCGTGGTAGCGCGCGGCGGCGTCACTTTTCAATTTCGCCCTCTATCCAGCGGTTGTATTTTTTCAGCGCATCGCCGGCGCCCACCTCGAAAAACCTGTCGGCGCCAGCGGCGCGCAGCGCTCGGTAGGTTTTCTCCCAATACACCGGCCGGCTCAGTTCGCGCAGCAGGAACTTGGGGATCTCCCGGGCGCGCAGGCTCCCCTGGTCCAGATGGTTGATCAGGGGACAAAGAGGCTCGGCGAAGCGGTAGTCGGCAAGGATCCCGACTATTTCCCCCTCCAGGCGCTCGATCGGCGGGGTGTGCAGCGGGGCGTCGTAATGGAAGAAGCGGGCCGTGAAGGCGCCGGCATCAACGGCTTCCAGCACGGCTGCGGCCATATCGGCGGAGGTTCCGGAAAGGAGAAAGTGACGCGAGGTATTGTGGTTGGCAACATGCAACCGGTTGTGGTCGGCGATGATCTGCACCTGTTCCGCTCTCAGGCCGAGCACGCACCCCAGCGCGTACTGTTGCGTTTTTGCCATGCGGGCCAGCGCGGCGCCGATCCGCCAGGTGATCTCGATGGCGTCGGGCTCGGAGAGGGAGCCGCAGGCGACCAGGGCCGGGTAGATTCCCATGCTGTGTTCGGCCACCAGATCCGGCTGCACCCCGTCGAGGCGCAGCCGGCGCAACCGGTAAAGGCTCAGGGCCACGCCGTAAAGCTGCAGGCCCAAGTTCTCAGTCCCCTCCTCAGTCCCCTCCTCAGTCCCCTCCTCAGTCCCCTCCTCAGTCCCCTCCTCAGTCCCCTCCTCAGTCCCCTCCCCATTCCCTTCCCCAGTTCCCTCTTCCGCGCTCAGCCAGGCGAGGTTTTGCAGGTCGAAGCGCGCCAGCTTTTGGACCAGCTGCGCAATCTGCGCGAAATCGGCGTCGTCCGGGAGGGAAGCGCAGCGTGCCAGCGGCTGTCCGGGAAACATGAAGCAGTTCATGGCGCTTTCCCCCAAAAGTCGAATAATTCGCCACCAGAGGCGCTGAGGTGGCGGCAGGAATGCCGCTGCTGCCGGTACATGCGAGGCGTAGGATGCGGTGAGGCACGAACCGCATCGGTTTGGGAATGACGCGTAAGGCACGAACCGCATCGGCTTGAATATGACGCAGTGAGGATCGAACCGCATCGGTGCATGATGCGGTTCACGTTTTTCACCGCATCCTACGGATCGCCCTCCTGAAACCGAGGTTCATCGGTCCGAAGACCTGCAAGGAGCGGTGCAGCTTGAAGATGCGCCGGTACATGGACGAAAAGGAGTAGAAGGATTCGTTCAGCCATTGGTGCCCTGCCTGCAACTCTTTCGCCGTCATGCCGCGCGGCGCGAAGGTCACATGCCCCATGTCGTAGTCTTGCCAATCGTTGCTGGTGATCCTTTGCTCCCGCTCCAGCCGCTCGCGGACTTTGGTGCCGGGATAAGGGGTGAGAATGGGGAAGATGGCCGCCTCCAAGCGGGCTTGTTCGCAAAAACGGAGCACGGACTCGAAGGAGGCGGGGGTGTCGCCATCGCAGCCGAGCACGAAGGAGCCGAGTATGCCGATGCCGTGCTGCCGAAAGGCCCGGGCCTGCGCCAGATAGCCTTCCGCCCGGTTGGTCTTTTTACCGATGGCGGCCAGGGTTTGCTGGTTCAGGGACTCGAAACCGACGAACATGCCGACGCAGCCCGCCTCTCCCGCCGCGCGCAAGAGCTCGAAGTCCAGGCCGAAATCGATGGGCGCGTGCGAGAGCCACTTGAGCCCCATGCCGCGCATGCCCCGAAAGAGCGCCAAGGCGTAGCTCCTGTTGGCCACCAGGTTGTCGTCCACGAAAAACAGGAAGCTGCCGCTTCGGCGCAGCTGCTCCAACTCGCCCAGCACCAGGTCCAGCGGCCTTTCCCGATAGCTCCTGCCGAAAAAGGCGGTGACTGAACAAAACTCGCAATCGTACGGGCAACCGCGGCTGGTCTGGACGGTGTTGTTAAGCAGGTAGCCTTTGCCGACGAAGATGTCGCGGCGGGCTCGGGGGATATCGGCCATGTCGAGCAGGGCGGAGGAACGATAGCTTCGCTGCAGCTTTCCCTGCCGGAAATCGGCCAGCAGCCGGGGCCAGACCCGGTCCCCCTCCCCTATCACCACGGCATCCACCCGGGAGAGCGCCTCCCGGGGGAGGTTGCTGGCGTGAAAGCCCCCCATCACCACCGGGACGCCGCGGGCCTTAAAGTCGGCGGCTATCCGATAGGCGCGGGGCGCTTGAGGGGTCATGGCGGTGATGGCCACCAGATCGGCGCGGGCGGCGAGGTCGAGCGGCGCCAGGTTCTCGTCGGCCAGCTCCAGCTCCCAATCGTGCGGGGTGACGGCGGCAAGGGCGGCCAGCGACAAGGAAGGGAACTTGAATCCCAGCTCCCCCCACAGCCGCCCCTTGGGCCAGCCCGGCGAAACGAGCAGCAGTTTCATGCCGCATGCTGCGCGATGTAGTCCGCCATGGTCCGCACCGAGCGGAACACCTTGGCGCCCACGGCGGCGTCGGGGACCACCACGCCGAAGGCGTTCTCCATCCCCACGACCAGTTGCAGGGCGTCGATGGAGTCGAGCCCCAGGCCTTCTCCGAAAAGCGGCGCGTCGGTCTCGATCTCGTCGCTCGACATCCCCTCGATGCGCAGGCTCTCGATGATCAGTCGCTTTACCTCGGCTATCAGTTCGTCCGTCATCCGCCGCTCCTTTGCTTACGGTTATTTTTCTTGTCCCCAGTAGTCGAAGAAGTTGTACCACTGGTCCGGATAGGCTCTGATGTAGCGCTCGAAGACCCGCAGGATAGCTTGGGTCCCCTCGCGTATCGCCCTCTCTCGTTGATCCCGCTCGGCCCTGAAAAAGATCGGTTCCTCCATGACGGCGGCGTAGCGTCTTCCCTCCAGCGGCACGAATACCGGGATCACCGGCGCGCCGCTGGCCATGGCCAGATAGGCGGCGCCCACCGGAATGGCGGTCGGGCGGCCGAAAAATTCGAGCGCCAGGGCGTGGGAGGAGCCGTCCCGGTCTCCGAGGATGGCCAGCACTTCGTTTCGGTTCAGCGCGTTCACCGCCTCGACCATGGCCAAGGAGGAACTGGCCTCGCGATCGACGTAGATGAAATTGACCCCGCTTCGCCGCCTGATGGCTTCGCGCTGCCGGTTCACCTTGGCGTCGGGCTCGCGGAAGGTGAGGATGTTCATCGGGTAGCCCTTTTGGGCCAGCCCCAGCCCCCCCAGTTCCCAATTCCCCAGGTGGATGGAGATCAAGATGGCGCCGCAGCCTGCGGCCAGGGCATCGTCAAGAGGCTTCTCGCCGGTCCGGCGGCCGATCAGATCGAGCAGGCGCGGCCCGCTCAGACGCATCATCAGCATTACGTCGCACCAGTTGAGGGCGAACTTGTAGAAGGTGGCGAACACCAGACGCTCCACCTCTCCGCCGCCGGTCACGACGCGCAGGTTTTTCCTCAGGTCCCGGCGCAGGCGTGGCAGGACCAGGTAGAAAAGTCCTCCCCAGATAAAGGCGAAGGGGGAAAAAAGGATGCGCGGCACCATGATGGTCAGCATTTTGATCAAGAACAGGTTCGCGTTGCTGTAGAGTGCCAAGAGACCAACCCCCGCGCAAGTTGTTCAAGCCCGGGCCGCGTTCACGCCCGCACGTTGGCCGAGAGCCGCTCGGGGAGCGGCGGACCGACGAACTCCCGCTCCCAGGCCGGGTCCGCCAGTTGGGCGTAGTCGGCGGCATAGCCGTCCATGGCCGTGGAGAGCGTGGTGAAAATGGCCGCCGCTCCCTCGTGGGTCGCATAGGCCCCCGGCGAGCCGAACAGCTCCCGCCCCACCTCGGGGTGATCGATCAGCATGCAGGGGCGCAGCAGGTTGTCGTGCTCCCCCTGCTTCTCCCTGATGCGGGCGAAGAGGGGCGAGCGCAGCGCCTCCTTGAGCGTGGTGCGGCGGATGTTGTCGACGGCGAAATGGCAGAAGACGCAGGGCTCGATGTCGCCGTTGGCGTTGACGTGGAAGTATTTGCGCCCGCCGGCGATGCAGCCGCTGATCAGGGGGCCGTCGTTCCAGAAGTCGATGAAGAGCATGGGCTTGCCGGCGCGGTAGTCGATGGTCCGGCGGCGCATGAAATCGCGCTGCTCCGGAGTCGGCATCAAGGCAGCGTCGGGATTTCTGCCGATCGGCACGTAGCTGAAAAGCCACATGGCGAAGCAACCCTTGGCCACCAGCATGTCGACGAAGCGCTCGTCGGTTATGATCCCGGTGTTGCGGCTGGTCTGGGTGAAGGAGCTGCAAAAAGAGAGGCCGGCCTCCCGCAACAGGTCCATGGCGCGCATCACCTTGTCGAAATGGCCGGCGCCGCGGCGCTCGTCGGTCTCCTCGCGATACCCCTCCAGCGAAAACGAGGGCATCACGTTGCCGACCTCGATCAGGCGATCGACCATCTGCTCGTCGATCAAGCCGCCATGGGTGAAAACCAGGAACGCCATGTCCGAATGCTTGCGGAATATCTCGAAGATGTCCTTTTTGAAGAACGGCTCCCCGCCCGAGATGACGGCGAAATAAACCCCCATCTCCTTCATCTGCATGAGCACCGAATCGATCTCTTCCAGGGAGAGTTCCAGGGATTTCTGGTAGTCGCCGGCGTAGCAGCCGTAGCAGTTGAGGTTGCATTTCATGGTCGGGCTGATCACCAGCGTGGAGGGGGGGTAATACCCCTCGCGCTCCTGCCAGCTTTTGCGCTTGTTGGTGCCGGCCAGCAGATGATTCACCAGCAGGTTGGTGATCCACTTGTCGCGCTGGTTCGGGTGCAGGTCGCGCAGGATGCGCCGCGGGAACTCGATCCCGGGGTGTCCTTCCCGGATCAAGCCGCGTATCCAGCGGATGCGCTCCTTGTAGTACTGCTTCTTGGGGATGAGTTCCATCAGGTAGGTCATGCGCGCCAGGTTTTCGTTGGAGGAATTGGTCGCCAGCGAGAGCAGCGCGGAGATGATTTTGTCCCGGGAGTACTTTTTAAGGCTATGCAGCATGAAGAATTCCCCCCACTGTCATTGAAGTTATGGCGCTCGTGAAGCAACGAAGGAGTTGAAAGCGCCAGGTATGGGATAGCGACTCGCATCGAGATGGGTCTCTGTCAAAGGGAAAGGCCTATGACTGGACCGATCAGGATTGGAGCGACTCCCGCATTATATAATTAATTGTACTTAATAATGTAATCATAATCAACATTATTTAAATAAAAAGGGCGGGGGTTTAACGAAAGCGAGGTAGCAAAGCCCAAAAAAGCTCGCTGAATCAGAGGTTTTTCGTCGACGCTCAAAGCGGGATTATGCGGAGGTTGTGTCAGAGAAAGGGGGTCTAGCCGCGAAGGTGGCGCGAGGCTATGAGCAAGGGTGCAGAGACTAGCAAAGAGCGCAACCATTCAGCACCTATTTCGCCCCACCGCTTTGCAGATGTTGAAAAGCGGCCTCACATGTAGCGCAGAAAGGTCATGCAGATGTTCCAGGTGTCGCGAATCGGACGGTAATGACTGGTGGACCTGCCGTCCGCCACCTTGGCCGCGATCGGCAGCGAGCCTATCGCATATCCGCTGCGCCACGCCTTCAGCAGGATCTCCATCTCCATTTCGTAGCCGTCGCTTTCCAGCGGCACCCGGCGCAGCAGCGCCGAGGAGTAGTAGCGAAAACCGGACTGGCTGTCGCAGATATCGAAACCGGTGCGCTTTCGCATGCACCAGACGCCGAAACGGTTCCAGCAGCCGCGCAGGCCGGCCATCTCCTCGAACTGTGCGTAGCGCGAGGCGATCATGATGTCCATCCCGCCGGCCCGGGCGGCCTCGGCAAGACGCAGGGCGGCGCGGACCTCATGCTGGCCGTCGGCGTCGACGGTGACCACGCCGCGGTAGCCGCGGGCCAGCGCCCACTGAAAGCCGGCTCGCAAGGCGGCCCCCTTGCCGCGGTTTTGCGAGAAACCGATCAGGTCAAGCGGCAGGGGGCGGACCCGCTGCGCCGTGCCGTCCAGGGAGCCGTCGTCGACCACCAGCAGCGGCAAACCGGTGGAGAGGGCCTCCAGGGCTACGGCCTCGATGCTGCGCTCGGCGTTGTAGGCCGGCATCACTATGCAGACGCCCATAGGGCAAGCTCCTTCATCGTTTGAAAGCTGAACCGGCTCAAGAGCTCCCGCAGCCGGCCCGCGGCGTCGCTTCTCGGCCCGTAGCTCAGAAAGGACTGCAGCGGCGACAGCGGCAGCCGGGGACCGAAGGCCTCCATCTCCCGCGGGTGCAGATAGAGCACCGCCGGAGCGCCGGCGTCGTTCAAAGCCTGCATGCTGCGGCGGATCAGCGACAGGGGGAAACATCTAAAGCCCCAGCCTCCCCCGGTGGGGAGGTTGCCGATCGGTGAGGGGGTGACCATGGGGGGTATTTCCAGGATCGAGCCGCCGCGGGTGCCGATGGCGAAGGGGGCGCAAGGGCCGCGGCGGTTGCCGACGAAGGGGAGCGGGTTGTAGCTTGAGTCGTACAGGCATCCCTCCTGCTGCAGGATCTCCATCGCCCAGGGGGTGGCGCTCCCCAGCGACCATTGGGGGGCGCGAAAGCCCGCCGGCGGCGAACCGGACTGCGCGGCGATGATGGCGGCGGTTAGCCGCAGCTCCTCGCGGAATTTCTCCGGTCCAAGCAGCGGCGCCAAGGTGTGGGAATAGCCGTGGGAGGAGATCTCGTGTCCCGCGGCTGCGATCATGGGGACCAGGAAGGGATCCTGCTCGGCGACCGAGCCCAGCACGAAGAAGGTGGCCTGCACCCGGCAGTCGGCCAAAAGGGAGAGGATCGACTCCGTGTTGCGGCGCACGCGCCTTTGCTCCGCCGGGACCGGCGGAGCAGCCGCGGAGCAGCAGCCGTGATACCAGTCTTCCAGATCGACGGTCAAAGCGTTGGGCGCCGCGGCCTTGGTCCTTGGCTCGGGGTTATTCACTGCCGTTTTTTCTTGGCAGGGACCCTTCCCCTCCCCTTTGCGGCGCTCCCGGCCAGAGGCGCCACCGTTTGGCAACGGGTTTGCCCCGGCCGGCAGACCAGCACGATCTCGTCGGCCTGGTCGGTATCGAGCATGCCGTTGAAGAACTTCAGACGCCTTTGGAACAACAGACTAAGCGGCAGCAGCACCCAGTTGTACCAGAAGAGGGCGCTGCCGGGTCGGTGGGTGAGAAACCAGACGCCCAAGTTCAAGAGGCGCACGCTGGCCGGCTGCATGCCGAAAAAAGCGCTCATCTTCACCAGCAGCTTGTGCTTTTGCAATGTGGCGCACAGATGCGAGGGTTCGTAGCGGCGCACGTGCCCGACGAAGTCGTCGAAGTTGTTCCAGAGCACGGAATGCAGCGGGACGGAAAAGATCAGGACGCCGTTCTTCTTCAGCACGCGGCTTAGCTCATGGAAGGCCAGCTGGTCGTCCTCGACGTGCTCCAGGATGTCGAAAGCGCAGACCAGGTCGAAGCTGTGGTCGTCGAAGGGAAGCTCCGGCAGGTCGCCCAGCCGGGCCAGTCCGCCGCAGGCGTTCAGACGTTCGACCGCCGGCGCGCTGATGTCGATGAAGTGGGTGCCGGTAATGGGGAGTCTGGGGCGCAGCCCCGGGCCTATTTCCAGCCGGGCGTCGGCCGTCGGCAGCAGGCTGGCGATCAGCGGCCAGGTATTGAAACGCTCGGGGCGAGCGAGCTTGGTGCGTGACCAGAGCCGGTCGTAAAAATCTCGATTTATGGCGCTGCTACCGCCTGCTTCCGGCGCTATTACTCTGTCTCCAGGCATAAAGTACCTCGGTTGACACGGGAGTATAGATTCGGCCCATGGCACAAAGACGAAATAATAGCAGCAAAATCGGGTTTTGAAACTCCCCGCGGCTCAGCTCTCGGCCTGAGCCATGTCCTTCGCCACGAAGCGGCAGCAGATGAAGCAGAACAACCCGGCCAGCGCCATGGCGACGGGCGTGACCAACAGGGCGCTGCGCAATCCCCAGTGGTCGGAGAGCCAGCCGAGGATGGAAGGAGAGACGGCGTCGCCCAGGGCGTGAATGAAGAAGATGTTGACGGCGAAGGCCATGGCGCGCATCGAGGCGGGAGTGACGTTGACGATCACGGTGTTCAGGGGGCCGGTGTTGAGAAAGAGGAAGAATTCGGCCACGAAGATCGCGGACATGCAGACGGTGAGATTGGGCGCCAGGATGGCCCAGGCGGCGAAGGGAGTGCCGATCAGAAAGCCCCACCCGGAGACCAGCAGATAGCCGCTGGCGCTCTTTTTTTGCCGACGATCGCCGAGCCAGCCGCCGGCCAGGGTGCCCAGGATGCCGGCCAGCACCGTGGTGGCGCCGAAGAGCGTGTTCCCTTTTTCCACGTTCAAGGCGTGCATGCGGAACAGGAAGGAGGGTATCCATTGGGCGAGCCCGCCGATGGCGAAGGTCATGGCGGCCATGGCGGCGGTGTTGCAGACGAAGGAGCGGTTCTTGAACAAAGAGGCGTAGCCGGTGGCCTTGGCCGGCGTCCCCGCTGCCGCCTCGTCGCCGCCTCGCGGCGGGGTGCGCAGCAGGGCGATGGGAACGGCGAGCAGCAGGCCGGGAAGGCCCACCATCAAAAAGGCGGCGTGCCAGCCGAACCTCTGTCCGAGCACCCCGCCGAGCAGGTAGCCGAGGGCGCTCCCCACCGGGATGGCCACGTAGAACCAGGAGAGTATCCGGCCGCGTTGTTCCTTGGTAAAAAAGTCGGCGATGAGGCCGGGCGAGACGGTGCCGAAGCTCGCCTCGCCGACGCCGACGGTGCCGCGAGCGACGAGCAGGGTCCGGTAGCCCGGGGCGAAACCGGCCAAGGCCGTGGCCAGGCTCCAGACGATCAAGCCGCCCGAGGCCAGTTTGACGCGGCTCCAGCGGTCGCCGAGCCAGCCGAAGAGCGGCGCCAACAGCATGTAGCTGAACATGAAGGCGCTGCCCAAAAGACCCAGTTCGGTGTCGGTGATGTGCAGGTCGATCTTGATCAGGGGGAAAACGGCGAAGAGCACCTGTCGATCGATGTAGTTGAGCAGGTTCACCGCCAACAACAGCCCCAAGGCGTAGCGGCGGTAGGGGAGCGAGATCGGGTGGGACGTCATGCTGTGGTTTCCTCTTATTAAGGTAGCGGTCTACAGCTCCGCCACCGCGGCCTGGGCACGGGCGACGATCTCGGCGGGCTCCTCGTAACGGAAATAAAGCGGCTCCCCGAAGGTCACCGTCACCTTGCCGCGCTTGGGAAAACTCTCCTCCGGCGCCAGCACCTTCCGGGTGCCGTCGATCCTGATCGGCACCACGGGTATCCCCAGCTCCTTGACGATCACCCCCAGCCCCAGTTGAAAGTCGTGCATCTTGCCGTCTCTGGAGTGCGAACCCTCCGGGAAGATCAGGGTGTTGACGCCGGCGTCGGTGAGCCTCCCCATGAACTTCAACGCGCCGCTGAAGCCGCGGGTCTGCGGCAGCGGGAAAACGTTGAGCAGCAGGGTGGCCAACTGGTAGCTAAGCCGCCGCCAGAGAAGGTTGAGGCCGTGGTACTCCCCGAAGAAGAATTCCTCCCAGGCCGCCGTGGCGGTGCGATAGCGGATCTGCTTGGGGAGCGCGAACATGAGCGAGGGCTGGTCGAAATAGCTCAGGTGGTTCGCCACGAATACCACCGGCCCGGCCAGCTTGGCCAGGCGCTCGACGCCGCGCACCTCCAGGGTTACGAAGCTTCGAAACAGCGGATAGAGGAAAATCGCGTCCCCGAGCATGCGCAGCCCGCGCACCGGTGCAGAGTTGGTCCAGAATCGGTGGTGGCCGTCGCTTTTCACCTTTTCCCGCTTGGCGATGATCTGGCGCAGGTCCGACACCTTGGTCTGCGGTCCGATCTGGGAGTCCTCGATATCCAGCCGATATTGCTGCTCCAGGAAGTTGACCAGTTCCAGCCGGCCGATGGAGGTGAGCCCCAGATCTCCCACCAGCAGGGACTGCTCGCGGATCTCGGCGACGCCGGCGCCGGTCACCTTGGCGATCAGCCTGATCAGCGCGTCTTTGGAAGCGCCCTCGTCGTCAGCGGCGTCGCCCTTCTCGAGTTTCTCCAGCACCTCGAACTTCTTGATCTTGAGCGTGGTGGTTTTGGGAAACTCGGGCTCGCCCCAGACGGTGTAGCCGGTGATCTGGTGCAGCGTGTCCAGGCTCTGATTGGCCTGCGCCACGATCAGGTCGGGCTTGGCGTCGCTCCCCTCCAGGATCAGCACGGCGTGCACTTCCTCTCCGCCTCCCCGGTCGAGGCCGACGACGCAGGCCTCTTTCACGCCCGGCGTCTTGTTCAGCACCCCCTCCAACTCGTCGGGATAGACGTTGACCCCGGCGCCGGTGACGATCAGCTCCTTTTCCCGTCCCTTGATGCAAAGCCAGCCGTCCGGGCCGATCTCGCCCAAGTCGCCGGTGCGAAACCAGCCGTCGGCGCTGAAGGCCTCGCGGCTGGCCTTTTCGTTTTGGTAGTAGCCGGGAAAGACGTTGTCGCCGCGAGCCAGCACCTCCTTGCCCTCAAGCCTGATTTCCACGCCCGGCAGCGGCGGGCCGACCGCGCCGGCCACCTGCCGCTCCATGGTGTTGACGCAGAGTACCGGCGAGGTTTCGGTCAGGCCATACCCCTCCAACACGGTGAACCCCATGCCGTCCCAGAAGTTGAAGACCTCCGGGTCGAGAGGCGCGCCCCCGGAAACGAAAACGGTGAAGTGTTTGCCGAACTTCTTTTGAACCGGGTAAAAGAGCAGTCGGCGCGCGCTCTTGGGGAGCCGGGCCGCCAGTTTGGACAGGCCGTCGAAGAGCCCGATCAGGTGCTTTTCCGCCAATTCCCGCTCGATGGTGGTTTTCAGCAGCTGCTGCAGGCGGGGCACCGACATGATCACGTAGATGTCCTCCTCGCCAAGGGCCTCCATGATGGCGGAGGGCTTCAGGGTGCGCAGATACACCACCGAGGCGCCGCGGTAGAGCGGGGTGAAAAAGCCCCCCATCTGCTCGAACATGTGGGAGAGCGGCAGCAGGGAGAGAAAGGCGAACTCCGGCGTGATGATCGGCACCTGCTTGTTGATCTGGGTCATGTTGGCCACCAGATTCTTGTGGGTAAGCATCACCCCCTTGGGGTTGCCGGTGGTGCCCGAGGTGTAAATCAGCTGCGCCAGGTCGTCGGGAACCGGCCGGGGGATCTCCGCGCTCGGCTTCACGTCCGCCAGCAGGTGCTGCAGGTCTTCCAGCAGCAGCGAATTTACTTCCTGCAAGCGCTCCGGCTTGAAGCGGCTCTGGATGACGAGCTTGGCGTCGGTCAGGGCGCGGATGGACGCGGCGCGCCCCGGGTCCGACATGAAATCCACGGGAACGGCGACTGCGCCGCGCATGATGATGCCCCAATAGGCGATCCCCCACCAGGAGGAGTTCGGCCCCCAGATCAGCACCCGATCCCCCGGCTCCACGCCCTGTTGGGCCAGCAGCGCGGCCATTTTCAGGGAGAGTTCGGAGAGTTCCGCATAGGAGACCCGGAAGCGCCGCACGCCGGTGCGGTTCACGAAGGCGGTCTTGTCGCCCAGCGCCCGGAAGGTTTGAAAAAGCTCGACTAACGTCTGCATAGGTACTCCTTTTTAGCCTAGCCAGCCTATCCGTCTGTTGTATCGACGGTATTTTCTGTCACATGCAGAAAGGCTCTGTCACATCGACAGTTGTTAGGGCAAGAACATGATCGTTGTAACATGAAAAACTGGTTCCTCCGGCGCTTATGCCGGCAATTGAATGGTTGTCCGGCAAGCTGCCAGGTAAACATCCGGCCATGGAGCGCCGAGGATTGGCAGCGTCTCAGTATACCGGAATACCATGTCTTTTGGACAATAATAAGTCCAGCAGCAATGAAAGAAAACTTCTTTGTGATAGAGTAGGTGTGCTTCAGCTGACTGATTTGCGCAAAAGAGAAGATTCCATTTGGACTAAAGCGCCCGTTAACCGGAGACGATATGCCCACCACCGCTACCCGATATTTTCGGCGGATGCTCGCTGTCGCACTGCTGCTCCCCGTCATCACCGGATTCGACCAGGCGCCGCAGGGCAAAGAAGCGGCCGCCACCCCAGCAGATCGTTTCCTGATAGTGCAGGATCGAGCCGCCCGGCCCTCCGAGCCGCGCTCCTTGGCCGGCGTCGGGAGCCGGCGCGTCAACGGCGACGCGCCGTTCAGCATAGCGCTCTCCGAGCCCGACCCGGCGGTGGTAAGAACGGGGACGCCTCCCGCCGGCATCGACTGGGACGGCGCAGCGGGCAAGGATTACCTGGTCCCCGCCCTGGAGGTGCCGACCTTCCTGCTCCTGCTCAACCTCTACGACCGGGTCGCCTATTCGGGCGAGACCCAGGACGGCAAAAGGGTTTACAGCTCCAACCTGGCCACCACCTGGGAGCACCTGCATCGGCAAAACTGGGTATTCGACAAGGACCCCTTCAACGTCAATCAGATGGGGCATCCCTATCAGGGCGCGACCATGTACGGGTTGGCGCGCTCCACCGGCCTTGGCTTCTGGGAGTCGTGGGCCTACAGCAACGCCGGGAGCTTCCTTTGGAAGATGGCGGGCGAAACCGATCCGCCCTCCATAAACGACATGGTCACCACCGGCAACTCCGGGAGCCTCTTGGGCGAGGCGCTGTTTCGCATGTCGGAGCTGGTGCTGAACGACGCCGGGCCCAGGCCGGACGGCTGGAGCGAATTGGCCGCCGCCATGATCTCCCCCCCCACCGGATTCAACCGTCTGCTGTTCGGCGAGCGCTACAAAACCGTTTTCCCGAGCCACAACCCCGCCACCTTCTGGCGCTTTCGGCTGGGCGCCAGCATCGGCGGCAACTCCGAGCAGGCGGCCCTGTTGGATTTCGCCATGTCCTACGGCCTCCCCGGCAAGCCCGGCTACAGCTACAACCGCCCTCTGGACTATTTCGACTTCCAGATAGCCGGCAATTCCACCCCCAGCAATCCGGTGAGCAACGTGCTGCTGCGCGGGCTGCTTTTCGGCAAACCGTATCAGTTGGGCGAGCAGTACCGCGGCATTTGGGGTTTGTACGGCAGTTACGACTACATCTCCCCGACCATTTTCCGCGTCTCCAACACCGCGCTGTCGCTTGGCACCACCGGCCAGTACTGGGTCGCGCCCGGCGTGGCGCTGCAGGGGTCGGCGCTGGGGGGCGTCGGTTTCGGCGCGGCCGGGGTCACCCCCACGGCCGACGGCGAGAGGGATTACCACTACGGCGTGACGCCGCAGGGGACGCTGGCGCTGCGCCTGATCTTCGGCACCAGGGCCGCCTTGGAGACCGTGGGGCGGCTGTATTATGTGAGCGGCGCCGGCTCCGACAATGCCAACGGCTCGGAGAGGATTGGCCGCGTCAACGCCAATCTCAACATCAGGGTGCATGGGCGTCACGGCCTGGGGGTGCAGTTCGTGGAATCGATTCGCCAGGCGAAGTACGGCAGCCTCCCCGGCAGGCACCAAAGCGACGGCACCGTGAGCCTCGTCTACACCCTGCTCGGCGACGCCCACTTCGGCGCAGTCAACTGGGAGGACCACCAGTAAACCTTTCAACTAAATCAAGCAGTCGATTGCCACAAAAAGGCACAAAATTCACAAAAATAAACCAGGTATCCATCGAGACTTTCGCAACCATTTCGTTGGCTCGGTTGTACAGTCTAAGTCCTTGGTTCTTTTTGTGCTTTTTGTGCATTTTTGTGGCTATTCGCTTTGGTTAGGTTTAACACGGCGACGGTTTGCGGTCTTTTGTTGCCAGCAGCGGTCAAATGGGCTAAACTCCGGCTCCCGGCCTCGGCAGCTAACCGCCGAAATTCCCGCGCCTGACGCTCTGCAAAAGGTCCACTACATGGGCAACATCCTCATGCTGGTTATGGCTCTGGTCATCATTTTGATCGGCGCCACCGTCTTCACCAATGGCCTGGAGTGGTTCGGCAAAAAAATGAACCTCTCCGACGGCGCCGTCGGCAGCATCTTCGCGGCCATCGGCACGGCGCTCCCGGAAACGCTGGTGCCGGTGATCGCCATCATCTTCGGCTCCGGCAACTCCGGCCACAGCATCGGCGTCGGCGCCATCATCGGCGCGCCTTTCATGCTCGGCACGCTGGCGCTCTTCATCAGCGGCGTCGCGGTCATCGCCAACAAGAAGAAAAGGCCGGACTACCCCGTCATGCGGGTGGACACGGTGGTGATGCGCCGCGACATGGAATACTTCCTGGCGCTCTACTCCCTCGCCATCCTCTGCACCTTTCTCAGCCATCCGGTGCTCAGGGTCTTCATCGCCATGACCCTGTTGCTTTGCTACGGCGCCTACGCGCTGAAGACCATCAAGGGGAACAACCACGGCCCGGTCGAGGAATCGGACCTGGATCCCTGCTACTTCTCCCCCAAGTCGCACGACCCGCACTTCGCCGTCATCATGAGCCAGGTGATGAGTTCCCTGTTCCTGATCGTCTGGGGCGCCTACATCTTCGTGGAAAAGATACAGATCATCTCGCTGCAGTTGGGGGTGTCCCCCTTGATCCTCTCGATGATCATCGCGCCCATCGCCACCGAGTTGCCGGAGAAGTTCAACAGCGTCATCTGGATCGGCAGGGGCAAGGACACGCTGGCCATCGGCAACATCACCGGCGCCATGGTGTTTCAAAGCTCGGTCATCACCGCCATAGGTATCATGATGACCAAATGGGAGCTGACGCATGCCGCCTTCGTCACTGTGCTGCTGACCTTCGCCTCGGTCGGGCTCGCCTACGCGCAGATCCGGCTGAAGAAAACCCTGACCCCGTCGACCCTGCTGGCCGGCGGCCTGTTCTACGCGCTGTTCCTGGTGCTGGTCTTTACCGGAGCGCTGTAAGTTGACTTAAGGATCGGCGCGGGGGGCCTTTTCACCCCATGCATCGCATGAAAAAAGCCGCCCGGGAAATTTCCCCGGGCGGCTTTTTCGTTTCTATTAGATGCTGCGATTCTCTACGGGACTGCGGTATCTCTATGGATGCTGCCTATGGATGCCGCGGGCAATCAGGCTTCGACTTTGGTCTTGGCTACTTTGGGCTTGGCTACCTTCTCCGCCTTGGGCGCCTTGACTACCTTAGGCGCCTTGGCCGCTTTCGGCGCCTTGGCCACTTTGGGCTCCTTCGCGGCTTTGGGCTCCTTGGCTACTCTCGGGGCCTTGGCGACTTTCTCCACCTTCTCCACCTTCTCGGCTTTGACCGGCTTGGCGGCGGCACCCTTCTTGGCCTCGATGTTGGCCATGCGCACTTCCCTGGCCTTGGCAAGGTTGTCCGCCAAACCCCGGTCCAACGCGGTCTTTCTTCTGGCCTCGGAATAATTCTTGGCCGACAACGGCTGCTTGCTCGGAATGCCGAACTGCTTCTTGTACTCGCCCGGCTTCATGCCGTGAGCGGTGCTCAGGTGGCGCGCCAGGGTCTTGAACCCGCCTTTGCCGCACACCATGCAGATAACTTCCCCTTTTTTAAAGGCCTCCTTGACGGTGAGAGTGGTTTTTGTTTCCTCCGCTCCCTCGGCCAATTCGCCGGCTTCCAGACTTTTCAACGCGCTGTGTACTTTGCCAATCTCGAATATGAGCTGTTCTGAGGTCATCGGAGTACTAGAGGCATGAGACGCTACGATCTGAGCCGCGATTTCTACTAAGGTAGCCATTGATTGATCCTCCGTTTTATAAAAAGAGTTTGAATGGACCCATTATCGACATGTTTATTTGGATTGTCAATGTATTTATCGAGAGCTACTCTTGCTTGTTGTCAGCCTTTGATCGATACAGATCGCAACAAATCGATACAGATCGCTCCGGGCTCGCCTTACTACCTCCCTTTTTGTCGCCAGCGCAAGCTTGTTCCGCAATCTGGGAGATTCGTAGACAATTTTGATCAAGGGTGGCATCGCCTTCG
>CAIYDQ010000344.1 GCA_903925075.1 uncultured Geobacter sp. | reverse complement strand
GGCGACTACGACCAGAACGGCACGGTCGACATCTCGGAAGTGCGACGCGCCATCGACATCTTCCTGGGGCTCAAGTCCATCGACTCCTCCGTGGACCAGGACGGCAGCGGCACGGTGAATGGATGGGAGCTGCAAAAGGTGATCAACTCCTTCCAGGCGCCGTGAGCTGGATTAAGTAGAATAGATAGTCGGCGTGGTTGCGAGTGGCGAGGGGATTCCTTCGCCACTCGTTTTTTATGCGGCAAAGAGAGTTAGCTTGACGATGGTTAATGTTTCGATATGTCTGGGCGCGTTCTCCGCAGAATCGGGAGCGTGCTTTCTCTCCATTTCTCAGCCGCTTCCCTCCAGTTTTAACCTCGTTTTTAATCGCCGCCACGCGACTGTCACCTCCCTGTAACATACGCATATCGCAGCAGGTTTACGCTCTAATTAAAATTAACTCCAGCTAATTTATAAACAGAAAGTATACCATTACTAAACTTTTCTTGACAAATCGCCGCAAAGAAACTAGATTGCGAAAATACAAAATGTTTACCGTCACTATACTCGGAGGACTGCTTGAAAATCGGTGAGAGGTTGAAACGTCTCAGGATGGTTAACTCCCTGACCCAGGAGGAGCTCGCCAGCCGCGCCGATGTCACCAAGGGCTTCATCTCGCAACTGGAAAACGACGCCACTTCGCCTTCCATCGCCACCCTCAAGGATATCGTCGACGTCTTCGGCATCAGCATGCAGGAGTTCTTCAGCGAGGAGCCGGACCAGGACTTCGTCTTCGGCAAGGACGCCCGGGTGCAGGCGACGGACGACGGCGATAAGGTGAAGGTGGAGCTCTTGGTCCCCGGCGCCCAGAACCGCGACATGGATCCGGTGCTGGTGACGCTTGAGCCGGGGGGCGAGATGGACGAACAGCCGATCCACGAGGGCGAGGAGTTCGGCTACGTCATCTCCGGCAAGGTGCAGTTGCGGCTGGACGACAAGCTGTACACGGTGGAGAAGGGGGAGTGCTTTTATTTCGCCTCCGACCGGGCGCATGCGGTAAAAAACGTGGGCAAGGGCGCGGCGAAACTCCTCTGGGTTGTGACGCCGCCTACTTTTTACTACTAAGGAAGAGGAGTCAAACGAACATGAGCAAAGTATTGATTATCGGGGCAGGCGGCGTCGGCGGGGTGGTGGTTCACAAGTGCGCCCAGGCCCGCGGCGTGATCAGCGCCATCACCCTTGCTTCGCGCACCGAGTCCAAGTGCCGCGCGATTGCCGAGCAGATCCCCGATTTCCCGATCAAGACCGCCCGGGTCGACGCCGACAACGTGCCGGAGCTGATCGAGCTGATTCGGCGCGAAGAGCCCAAGCTGGTGATCAACGTGGCGCTCCCCTACCAGGATCTGACCATCATGGACGCCTGCCTCGCGACCGGCGTCGATTACCTGGACACGGCCAATTACGAGCCGCTGGACACGGCCAAGTTCGAGTACAGCTGGCAGTGGGCCTATCAGGAGCGCTTTAAGGAAAAGGGGCTGATGGCGCTTCTGGGGAGCGGCTTCGATCCCGGCGTCACCAACGTCTTCACCGCGCTCGCCGCCAAGAAGTACCTGGACGAGGTGCAGGAGATCGACATCATCGACGCCAACGCCGGCAACCACGGCCAGCCCTTCGCCACCAACTTCAACCCGGAGATCAATATCCGCGAGGTGACCGCCCCCTGCCGCCATTGGGAAAACGGCGGCTGGGTGGAGACGGCGCCGCTCTCCACCAAGAGGAGCTACGACTTCCCCGAGGGGATCGGCCCGATGAACATCTACAGGATGTACCACGAGGAGATGGAATCGCTGGTGAAGCACATCCCGACCATCCGCAAGGCGCAGTTCTGGATGACCTTCTCGGACAACTACCTGAAGCACCTGGAGGTGCTGCAAAACGTGGGCATGACCCGCATCGACGAGGTGGAGTTCAACGGCCAGAAGATCGTGCCGCTGCAGTTCCTGAAGGCGGTGCTCCCGGATCCGGGCAGCCTCGGACCCCTCACCAAGGGGCGCACCTGCATCGGCGTGGTCGCCAAGGGGATCAAGGACGGCCAGAAGAAGCAGGTCTACATCTACAACATCTGCGATCATGAGGAGTGCTACGCCGAGGTGAAGTCCCAGGCGATCAGCTACACCACGGGGGTCCCGGCGGCGGTCGGCGCCGTGATGATGCTGACCGGCAAGTGGCGCGGCGCCGGGGTCTTCAACATGGAAGAGTTCGATCCCGAGCCCTACCTGGAGACGCTCAGCACGTTCGGCCTCCCCTATGTGGTGGTCGACGGCGGCGACTGGCTGGAGTTGACGTGAACCGGCTGCACGTCGAGGAGATGACGCGGCTCGCCCCGTCGCCGGCCTTCGTGGTCGACCTCGGAAGGCTGCGCCACAACCTGTCCATCTTGGACGACGTCCAGAAAAGAAGCGGCGCCAAGATCCTGCTGGCGATGAAGGCCTTCTCCATGTGGAGCGTCTTTCCGCTCATCTCCCAGACGTTGGCCGGGGTCTGCGCCTCCTCTCCCTGGGAGGCGCGGCTTGGGCGGGAGGAGTTCGGCGGCGAGGTGCACAGCTTCTCCGCCGCCTTCAAGGAGGGCGACGTGGCGGAGCTGCTCGCCACCTCCAACCACCTGGTCTTCAACTCGTTCAACCAGTTGGAGCGCTTTCGCCCGCTCTGGCGGGAACAGGCTGGCCGGGTCTCGGTAGGTCTCAGGGTGAACCCGGAGAATTCCGAGGGGCACACGGCCATTTACGATCCGTGCGCCCCCAAGTCGCGCCTGGGGATCCTGCGCTCGGAGTTCGAGGGGAGGTCTCTGCAAGGGGTGGAGGGGCTTCATTTCCACACGCTCTGCGAGCAGCTCTACGAGCCGCTGGAGCGCACCGCGCGGGCCTTCGAGGAGAAGTTCGGCGAGTTCCTGCCGCAGATGAAATGGCTGAACCTGGGAGGCGGGCACCACATCACCCGCGAGGGGTACGACGTCGACGCCCTGGTTGAGCTGGTCCGCTACTTCCGGCGCAGGTACGATCTGGAGGTCTATCTGGAGCCGGGGGAGGCGGTCGCCATCGGCACCGGCATCCTGGTTTCCGAGGTGCTGGACCTGACGCGCAACGAGATGGATCTCGCCATCCTGGACGTCTCGGCCACCTGCCACATGCCCGACATCCTGGAGATGCCCTACCGCCCGGAGATCAAGGGAGGGTACGATGCCGGGGAACAGGAGTTCGATTACCGCCTGGGCGGCCCGTCCTGCCTGGCCGGGGACGTGATCGGCGACTGGTCCTTCGAGCGGCCGCTCGCCGTCGGGCAGCGCCTGGCATTTCTGGACATGTCGCACTATACCATGGTCAAGACCACCACTTTCAACGGCATTCAACTGCCGCACATCTGCACCTACGAGCCGCAGACCGGCGAACTGAAGGTAGTGCGCAGTTTCGGCTACGATGATTTCAAGAATCGGCTGTCTTGATTTAAAGACAGACAACCCTTAACCCTCAGCGGTTTCTACTCGAACACTGGTGAACTGACACTATGCCTAAATGGTCCATTAACGAATCCGCCAAGATCTACAACATCGACAACTGGGGAGCCGAACTCTTCTCGATCAACAAGAAGGGGAACGTCTGCGTTCACCCCTCCCCCAATTCGAAGTATTCGATCGACTTGAAGGTGCTGATCGATGACCTGATCAAGAGAAAGATCAAGCCGCCGATCCTCTTGCGTTTCATGAACATCCTGGAGGGGCGCATCGCCTCCATTAGCCGGGTCTTCAAGAACGCCATCCACGACAACAACTACCCGGCCAAGTACCAGACCTTTTATCCGATCAAGGTGAACCAGCAGCGCCAGGTGGTGGAGGCGATCGCCAACTTCGGCAAGAAGCACAACATCGGCCTGGAGGTCGGCTCCAAACCGGAACTGGTGGCGGCGATCTCCATGTCCACCGGCAACAACCTCCCCATCATCTGCAACGGCTACAAGGACACCGAGTTCATCGAGACGGTGCTCTACGCCACCCGGGTCGGCTACGACATCACCATCGTGGTGGAGAAGCTCTTCGAACTGGAGAAGATCGTCGAGGTGGCGCAAAGAACCGGGATCAGGCCCAAGCTCGGCATCAGGGTGAAGCTCTCCTCCAAGGGGATCGGCAAGTGGGCGACCTCGGGGGGCGAGGACGCTAAATTCGGCCTGCGTATCTCCGAGATCATCGCGGCCATCGAGATGCTCAAGAGCAAGGGGATGCTCGACTGCGTGAAACTGCTCCATTTCCACGTGGGGAGCCAGATCACCAAGATCGACAAGATCAAGAACGCCCTGATCGAGGGGACCCGCATCTACGTCGAGATGAGGAAGCTCGGCGTGGGGCTCGAATTCCTGGACATCGGCGGCGGGCTCGGGGTGGACTACGACGGCTCCAAGTCGAGCTACTTCTCCAGCGTCAACTACTCCATCGAGGAGTACGCCAACGACGTCATCTACCAGGTGAAGAACATCTGCGACGAGGCGGCCATCCCCTGCCCGAACATCATCTCCGAATCGGGGCGCGCCACGGTCGCCCACTATTCGGTGCTGGTCACCAACGTCTTGAACAACAACACCCAGACGCTGATGCCGGATTTCGAGTCGATCCTGACCGAGGGGGAAAAGCTCTCGCCGACGGTGAAAAAGCTGGTCGACATCTACAAGAGCATCGACCGGCACTCGCTCCGAGAGGACTACCACGACACCATCCAGTTGATCCAGGAGTCGGTGAGCCTCTTCAACCTGGGCTACCTGAACATGAACGAGCGGGCCAACGCCGAGTGGATCTGCTCCAAGATCATCAGGAAGATCAATTCCATCGTGGAGAAGATCAAGCCCATTCCCGACGAGCTGCAGAATTTCCAGTTGAGCCTCAGGCAGACCTATTTCGCCAATTTCTCGCTCTTTCAGTCGATTCCCGACTCCTGGGCCATCGACCAGCTCTTCCCGATCGTGCCGATCCAGCGGCTGGACGAGAAGCCGGACGTGCTGGCCTCCATCGCCGACATCACCTGCGACTCGGACGGCGAGATCACCAGCTTCGTGGGCGAGAACGGCAGGACCAAGGCGCTGCCGCTGCACAAGATCAAGAACGGCGAGGATTACTTTATCGGCTTCTTCCTGATCGGCGCCTACCAGGAGATCCTGGGGGACATGCACAACCTGTTCGGCGACACCAACGCGGTGCACATCACCTTCAACAAGAAGACCAACTACAAGATCGACACGGTCATCACCGGCGACGCCACCTGGGAAAGCCTGAAATACGTGCAGTACGACAGCCAGGAGATCCTGAAGCGGGTGCGCAACAACCTGGAAACCGACGTTTCCCTGCAGAAGGTCTCGATCGAGGAAAGCAGTCATTTCCTGGAGCTATTGGACAAGACGCTGCAGTCCTACACCTACCTGGGCGAATAGGGAAAGGGGAGGGGGCTAAGCGGTGGGGGAATTGGCCATATTCGCTGACGTGGCACCTTCCCCCACCCCCCAGCCCCCTCCCGCAAGGGGAGGGGGAGTCGTCGGCAAAAGCTTGAACTTAGCGGCGGTTGGGTCGGGGGGAGGGTGAGCTATGGCGAGCTTGGATTTTCTCCGACGGCTGAAAAACCTTTCCTGCTACAACTCGTGCAGGTTGCTGAACTCGCGCCACTCCAAGTAGTATTTAGGCCTCATCAGGAAATCGCAGATATTGTCGATGACGTTGAAATGCTTCTTCTCTTCGTTGGCTATCTTCAGGTACAACTGGACCATTTCCGGGTCATGTTCCTTCTTCGCCATATCCTCGTAAAGCTTGACGCTGTCGGCCTCCATTTTCAATCCGACCCGGTAGGCCTCGAGATCCTCGTTCAGCTCGACTAACCGCTCCTTATCCGACAGCAACTCGTCGAATACGCTCCTCGCTTTTTCCAGAACGTTGGAATCGGTCATGGTCCAGGTTTTACCTTCCTTCAGCCCGCGGAATATATCGTAATGCTTCTGTTCGTCGGCCGCCAAGCCGCTGTAGATGGTCTTCAGCCCTGGGACTTTGGTGGTGGCGGCCAGATTCTGATAAATCGTCTTCCCTTGCAGCTCCATCTTCATGGCGAAATCGAAAACGTCCATTTCCTTCCTCCTTTATCAGCCTCTCAGCTGGCGCCAATGGTAGAAGCCTTGGCCGGTCATGAATTAGATTAGGGAATTTTATGTTGTTCGCTGTTTTTGTCAAGGAACCTAACTGAGGGAAGCTCAATAAAAAAATGATATCTGGCAGGGACGTAATTCATCGGCTATTAATTCGTCAATGATTCAAATTATGACTGTTTTTCGCATATTTATAACTTGTAGTAGTCGAAGTCGACTAGGTTGTCGCGGTGCATTACTGTCATAGCGCACGCAACGGCTGGACAAAGAGCATACACGTGATAATCTTGGGCCAGATATCATAATAAATCGTCAAAGGAGAAACACTATGAGTAGGTTCTCACGTATGCTGACGGCGACACTGCTACTGATGCTTCCGTCCCTGTCCTTCGCCTCAACCTGGAACATAGACGCCGCGCATTCCAGCGTCGGCTTCAAGGTCCGCCACCTGATGGTTTCCAACGTAAAAGGGGTCTTCGGCAAGGTGGCGGGGGTGATCAACATCGACGACCAGGACGTCACCCGCTCGCATGCGAGCGTCACCATCGACACCACCTCGGTCGATACCGGCGTGCCCAAGCGCGACACGCATCTGCGCAGCGCCGAGTTTTTGGATGTCGCCAAATTCCCGACCATGACCTTTGTTTCCACCAGCGTCGCCAGGGACGGGGAGGGGAGGTTGAAGGTGACCGGCGACCTTACCCTGCACGGCGTAACCCGCTCGGTGGTGCTCAACGTCGAAGGACCCTCCCAGGTGGCGAAGGACCCGATGGGCAATTTGAGGCGGGGCGCGTCGGCCGAGACAAAGATCAACAGGAAGGATTACGGGCTCAACTGGAACAAGGCGATGGAGACGGGCGGGGTGCTGGTCGGCGACGACGTCAACATCAGCATAGAAATCGAGGTAATCAAGGCGGGCAAGTAGCGGCCGACAACCCCCCATACATTTCGCTGGGGGTGGCTATTCGGCATTTTCAAACAGAAGCGGGCGAACACAAGGTTCGCCCCTACAGATATGGTGTCTTGTAGGGGCGAACCTTGCGTTCGCCCTGCATGCTGTCTTCTTTCGACCTCAGTATTTAGGCGTTTCCCTAATAGTTGCCCTCTCTCAATCCCGCAGTCGCTCCGCCAAAAGCTCGGCCGTGTGCTTGACCCTGACGCTTGATCCGTCCTGATCGAAGCCGCCGCGGATCTGCAGCACGCAGCCCGGGCAATCCATGGCGACCAGCGGCGCGCCGGTATCCTTGATGTTCTGCTGTTTGCTCTTCAGGATCGGCGCCGAGATCTCGGGGAGCTTCATCGAGTAGGACCCACCCATGCCGCAGCACATGTCGCACTCGTGCATCTCGGCTAGCTCATATCCCGCTTTGGCCAAAAGCTCCCTCGGCTGCTCCGCGACTTTCAAGGTTCTTTTCAGATGGCAGGAGTCGTGGTAGGTGATTTTGCCCAGATCCTCTTTCTCCCTGAAACTAAGGCGCCCCTCGTCGACCAGCCGCTTTAACAGCGTCGACAAGTCCACCGTCTTTGCCGACAGCTCCCTCGCCCTGTCCAGCCATTCGCCGCGCCCCACGCTCTCCAGCGTCTTTCCGAACTCGTGCGCCAGCGCCACCGTGCAGGTGGGACAGGCCGAAACCACGTACGTCGCGCCCTGCTGTAAAAGGACGGCGATGTTGTCCTGCGCGTTTTGCGCCGCAACCTCGTAGGCGCCGTTGTAGAGCGCGGGGGCGCCGCAGCAGGTCTGCTCCTGCGGGAAAGCCACCTCGATCCCCGCCTTGTTCAAAAGTTTTACCAGCGCCACCCCCGTTTCCGGGTAGGCGAAGTCGATCAGGCAGCCGGCGTAGAATACCGCCTTTTCCTGGCATTTCGGCTGCTTGATTTTCGGGAAGAGATCCCGAAAGGGCTCGGCCGCGATTGCCGGGAGGCTGCGGCCGTTGGTCAATTCCGACAGGAACAGCGGCAGGTGGCGGATGAATTTGCCGGAGGTGAAGGGCTTGCCGGCGACCGAGGCGGCGCGCAGCATGCCGTGGAACAGTTTGCGGTTGTTCACCACGCCGAAGATCGCCTTCTGGACCAGGGATTGTCCCTTGTTCTGCACCAGCCGCCGCCTGATCTCCATGATCATCTCGGGGATGTCGAGCTTGCCGGGGCAGACCTCCTTGCAGTTGCCGCACTGTATGCACAGCCCCTGGATGTCCTCGGACTTTTGCAGCTCGTCGAACCAGGCGGTGAGGATGGTGCCGATGCCGCCGGTGTAGACGGCGCCGAAGACGTGCCCTCCGACCAGCCGGAAGATGGGGCAGACGTTCAGGCAGGAGCCGCAGCGGATGCACTGCAGCGCCTGCTTGAATTTCGGGTCCGCCGCCATTTCGGTGCGGCGGTTGTCCATCAGGATGATGTGCAGCTCCTTTTGGCTGCCGTCGTCGTTGAGCCCGGGACCGGTGATGATGGAGACGTAGCTGGTCAAAAGCTGCGCGGTGGCGCTTCTGGGGAGCGCGTCCAGGATCGGCGCCACGCTCTCGAACTTCTCCACCAGCTTCTCGACCCCGATCAGCGCGATGTGGATCTCGGGGAGCGTGGTCACCAGCCGGGCGTTCCCCTCGTTGGTGACCAGCACGATGCTGCCGGTCTCGGCCACCGCGATGTTCCCCCCCGTGATCCCCATGTCCGCCTCCAGGAACCTCGGGCGCAGCTCGTTTCTGGCCACCTTGACCAGCCTCGGGATGTCCGTAGTCAGCCGCTCGTCGATCTCTTTGCTGAAGAGTTCGGCCACCTCCTCCTTGGTCATGTGGATGGCCGGCATCACCATGTGCGACGGGGTGGTGCCGGCGAGCTGGATGATCCACTCCCCCAGATCGGTCTCCGCGACCTTGATGCCGTTTTTCTCCAGGAACGGGTTCAGGTGGATCTCCTCGGTCGCCATCGACTTGGATTTCACCACGCTCTTCACGCCGCGCTCCCGGGCCACCCGCAGTATGTACTCCTTCACCTCTTGCGGGTCGCGGGTCCGGTAGACCTTCGCGCCCAGCGCCTCGGCTTTTTTTTGGAAGACGTCGGCGACCTCGTCCAGATGGCAGGCGGCGGCGGATTTGGCCTCGGCGATCCGGGAGCGCAGCGCCTCGAAGTCGATCCCTTCGTAGGCCTTGGTCCGGTTCACCTTGTAGGCCTCGGAAAACTTGCCCAGCGCTCCGGTGAGGTTGGCGTCGTTTACCGCCCGGTTGATGGCTGCCTTGAATTCCTTTTTCATGCCGTTTCCCCTCCCAACTCGTCGACGAAGACGATGAGCAGCCGATCCGGGCCGTGCACGCCGATGGTGAGCACCCGTTCGATGTCGGCGGTGCGGCTGGGGCCGGTGATGAAGGCGATGTAGCTGCTGGTATGCGGGTTGATCCTGGAGAAGAGCGCGCTCTTGCCGTCCAGGATGTTCCCCGAGGGGACCAGCGCGATATGGATGCCGGTAAGCGAAGAGACCAGTCTTTGCTCGACCTCGCTTTGGTCCTGTACCAGCGAGCCGGTGTCGGCCAGCGCCCACTCCATCTGGCTGATGCCGAACTTCGCCTGCGCCGCCGACTGCCGGCTCACCTCGAAGCTTAGCCCCGGAATCTCTCGCAGGTCGCGTCGCTCCAGGCCCTCAAGAAACGGGGACTTCGCCCAAACGGCGCGGCTTCCCGGAGCGTCGGCCATCCCCTCCCTTTCCAGGAATTGCAGTATGAAGTCCAGCGCGTCGCTCCTGGTCGGGAAGCGATGCAGCTCCGCGCCGACCCCCGTCGCTTTGGCCTTGAATTGCTCAAACATTCCGCCCTCCTCATCTGTAGGTCGTGTTGAACGGCTTCATCGTGAAACGCGACATTGCGGCCGTGGCGCCGTTGCGTTTCTACCTCAACGCGACCTACGGAAACAGGCGCTCTCGCCTGGCGTCGGCCTCGGGATAATGAATACAATCAGGAAAACCGTTTTATCCAAGCTGGAACCGCGGCGACTGAGCCGGGCGGATAGCCTCGTTTGCCAGGCCCTTTGGGCGCTGGTGCCGCTGAATTTACAACTGATATTACCAAATGACAAGTGCATAATAAGCCAAAAAAGCAACGTAGTAAAGATGTTTAGTGCGGGTGTGTAAAAAAACTTGACACCGTTTTCAAAAGGTGGTTAATTGGTCTTACCAATATCGCATAACCCGGTTTGATTGATCACAATGTCGAAGTACAAAGGAGAAATGGTCATGCCATGGATTCAAAGCTACACCCCAGTCATGGGCAGTCTTGGAATGTCGGCGTTCATAGCCGCCCTGCCGCTCGTCGTCATCTTCGTCTGCCTTGCCGTCTTCAAGATGAAGGCGCATAAGGCGGGTCCGCTGGCGGTCGCCTCCGCCGTCGCCATCGCGCTTTTGTGCTGGCAGATGCCGGCGAAGCTCGCCGGGCTGGCCACCCTGCACGGCGCCCTTTTCGGCCTGTTCCCCGTCTTCTACATCGTGATCACCACCATCCTGCTGTACAACATCACGGTCAAGGGGGGGCAGTTCGAGATCATCAGGGCATCGCTGGCCGGTCTTACCGGCGACCGCCGCCTGCAGGCGCTTTTGATCGCCTTTTGTTTCGGCGCCTTCATCGAAGGTGCCGCGGGTTTCGGCACGCCGGTCGCCATTGCCGGCGCCACCCTGGTCGGCCTCGGCTTTCGCCCCTTTTACGCCGCGAGCGTCTGCCTGATCGCCAACACGGCTCCGGTCGCCTTCGGCGCCATCGGCATCCCGGTGGTCGCGCTGGCCGGCGTCATGGGGTACGACGACGCCGGGTTGATGAAGCTCTCCACCATGGTGGGGCGGCAGCTCCCCTTCGTCTCCGTCTTCATCCCTTTTTACGTGATCATGATCATGGTCGGTTGGAAAAAGACCATCGAGGTGCTGCCGGCCATCGTCGTCTGCGGAGTCACCTTCGCCCTCGCGCAATGGGGCTGCGCCAGCTTTCTGGGACCCTATCTCCCCGACATCATCGCCTCGCTCGCCACCCTGGCCGCGCTGGTGATCCTCCTCAAGTTCTGGCAGCCGAAAACCGTCTGGACCTTCGACCACGAACCCGATTTCAGCGGCAAGGAAAGCCACAGCTACTCGGCAGGCCAGGTATTTCGGGCCTGGGCGCCCTATCTGGTGCTCACCGTCATGGTTCTTATCTGGGGCATTCCCGCATTGAAGACCTCGCTTGACAAGAGTAAGGTGGTGGTCCCAATCGCCGGCCTCAACAACGCCATCGCCAAGAACGTTTCCAAGCCCGAGGACGGCGTAAAGAAAGTCGCGGCGGTCAAGGAGCAAATCGCCAGGCAGCAGGCGCTGTTGGCGCCCGCCGACCCCAAGCAGGCCGCGGTCGCAGCCGGGTTGCAGGATTTGCAGGGGCTGGAAGAGAAGCTTCTTGCCGTCGAAGTGGGGCTTCCCGGACAGACGCCGGTGCTGAGCGCTGAAAGGGGGGCGGCTTTCGACGCCATCGACAAGCAGCAAAAGGAGCTGCAGAAGCTGGAAAAGGAACTGGTGAGCGGCAAAGCCGTGGAGAAGGAGCGCTTCAAGCCCCTGGACAAGGCGCTCGCCGGACAGCTCCCGGTGAAAATCGCCGCCGCCTTCACCTTCAACTTCATGTCCGCGGCGGGCACCGCCATCCTGATCGCCGCCATCCTTTCCGCGCTGATCTGCGGGGTGGGAATCGCCGATTTCTGCCAGGTGCTCGGCAAGACACTTTACGACATGCGTTTCCCGGCGATCACCGTCGCCTCGGTGGTGGGGCTCGCCTTCGTCATGAACGCCTCCGGGATGACCACCAGCATGGGCATCGCCTTCACCAAGACCGGCGCGCTGTTCCCGTTCCTCTCGCCGTTTCTCGGCATGCTCGGGGTGTTCCTGACCGGCTCCGACACCTCCAGCAACGTCCTTTTCGGCGGGCTGCAGAAGGTGACCGCCGAGCAGCTCGGCATGAACCCGCTGTTGACCTGCGCCGCCAACACCAGCGGCGGCGTGATGGGGAAGATGATCTCCCCGCAATCGATCGCGGTCGCCTGCGCGGCAACCGGCCTGGTCGGCGAGGAGGGGAACCTGTTCCGCTTCACGCTGAAGCACGCGCTGTTCCTGACCACGGTCATGGGGGTCATCGTGGCGCTGCAGGCGTATGTTTTTCCTTGGATGATCCCGTGAGGGTGGGCGGGGGCCGGGTCTGGACCCGGGAATTTCTGGGAGTGATGGGAATTTGTGGGAATGATGGGAATGCTTTTCAGTGAATGAAGCGGACTGACTGTCGACGGAGAGAAATGCCATGGAAAAGAACTTTGTTAAGGCTCTGGCCGAGATCGTGGGCGCTGAGTATACCTTGACCGACCCGGAGTCGCTGGCCTGCTACGGCTACGACTCGACGCCGGAGCTGCAGAGCAGACCCGGGGTGGTGATCCTGCCCGGCGACGAACTGCAGATCTCCCGGGCGATGGCGCTATGCCACGGCGCGGGGGTGCGCGTTACCCCGCGCGGCTCGGGCACCAACCTCTCGGGCGGCTCCATCTCCTTCGACGCCGGGGTGGTGCTGCAGACCAGCCGCTTGAACCAAATCCTGGAGGTGGACGAGGAGAACCTGACCGCCACGGTGCAGACCGGCGTGATCACCAGCGCCCTGCACCGCGAGGTCGAGGCCAAGGGGCTCTTCTACCCGCCGGACCCGGGCTCCATGAACATCTCCACCATGGGGGGGAACGTCGCCGAGAACTCGGGCGGCCTGCGCGGACTGAAATACGGGGTCACCGACGACTACGTCATGGGGCTGAAGACCATCCTGGCCGACGGCGCGCTTTTGAAGACCGGCGGCAAGGTGGTGAAGGACGTGGCCGGCTACAACCTGAACCACCTGCTGGTCTCCTCCGAGGGGACGCTCGGCATCTTCTCGGAGATCACGGTGAAGCTGATCCCCAAGCCCCGGGCCAAGAAGACCATGCTGGCCCACTTCCCCCAGCTTGAGCAGGCGGCGCTCACCGTCTCGCACATCATCGCGGCGCGCATCATCCCGGCCACCCTGGAATTCCTGGACCGGGTGACCATCAAGTGCGTGGAGGAGTACGCGCACGTGGGGCTGCCGCTGGACGTGGACGCGGT
>CAIYDQ010000343.1 GCA_903925075.1 uncultured Geobacter sp. | reverse complement strand
TTCACCCAGATCGACTGCGAGATGTCCTTCATCGACCGCGAGGACATCATCACCGTCATGGAAGGGCTGATGGCGCGCATCTTCAGGGAGGCCAAGGAGGTCAAGGTCGAGCTCCCGATCCAGAGGATGACCTACGGCGAGGCGATCGACCGCTTCGGCGTGGACAACCCGGACCTGCGCTTCGGCCTGGAACTGGTGCAGCTCTCGGAGCTCGTCAAGGACTCCGGCTTCAAGGTGTTCGCCGACGTGGTCAAGGGGGGCGGCATCGTCAAGGGGATGAACGTCAAGGGGGCAGGGTCCATGTCGAGGAAGGAGATCGACGACCTGACCGAATTCACCAAGATCTACGGCGCCAAGGGTCTCGCCTACGTGAAGATGACCGCCGAAGGGTGGCAATCCCCGATCGCCAAGTTCTTCACCCCGGAAGAGATCGCCGCCATGGACCGCGCCTTCGACGCCGAGGAGGGAGACCTGCTGCTGTTCGTAGCGGACAAGCCCAAGGTGGTCAACGATTCCCTGGGCCGCCTGAGAAACCACCTGGCGGCGAAGCGCGGCCTCACCGACCCCAACGTGTTCCGCTTCGTCTGGATCACCGACTTCCCGCTCTTGGAGTGGGACGAGGAGAGCGGCCGCTGGTGCGCGGTGCATCACCCCTTCACCGCCCCCATGGACGAGGACCTGCAATACGTGGAGAGCGACCCCGGCCGCTGCCGCGCCAAGGCCTACGACCTGGTCTTGAACGGCAACGAGATCGGCGGCGGCTCCATCAGGATCCATCAGGAGGAGGTGCAGTCCCTGATGTTCAAGATGCTCGGTCTCAGCGTGGAGAACGCCAGAAGCAAGTTCGGCTTCCTGCTCGACGCCCTGGAGTACGGCACGCCGCCGCACGGCGGCATCGCCTTCGGATTGGACCGGCTGATGATGCTCTTGACCGGTTCGGACTCCATCCGCGACGTCATCGCCTTCCCCAAAACCCAAAAAGGCGCCTGCCTGATGTCCGACGCCCCCTCCGGCGTCGACAACCTGCAGTTGCGGGACCTGGGCATTCGTCTGGCCTCCAAGTAGCGGCCGTTGAGGCTCCCTGGACAGTTCATAGCGCTCGTGCTGGTGCTTTCCCTGGCCGGCTGCGCCTCGGAGCCCTCGCGTTTTCGCGGCGAGGCCATCGCCGCGCTGCAGCGGGTGCAGGGGAGGGGGGGCGAAAGCCTTTTCCCCGCCGAGTTCAAGAGTGTCCAGGAAGCCTTGGCCAAGGGCGAGGCCCTGCTGCAGGACGAGGAAGACGAGGACGCCGAAGAGTACTACACGCTGGCCCTGATGAAGGGAACCCTGTTGGAGAAGGAACTGCGCGAGGAGAAGGCGCGCCGGAAAGAGCTGGCGTGGCGCGCGGAGGAACGCAAAAAGGCGGAACTGGAGCGGCGCGCCCGGGAAGAGGCCAAGCGTCTGGCGCAGGACAAGGCGCAAGCCTTGGCGCAGGCGCAGAAGGAGACCGTGGAGGCCGGCCACAAGAAGGGGAAGACGCAGGCGCAGGCGTTAAAGGAGCATCTGCTGGTCTCCTCCTATACGGTGAAACGCGGCGAGTCGCTGCCGCTGATCGCGTCCCAGCCGGAGGTGTACGGCGACCGCAACCTCTGGCCCCTCATCTACCGGGCCAACCGCGACCAGATCAGCGATCCGCGTCACATCTGGCCCGGCCAGGTGCTGCAGGTGCCCCGCAACAACATAGGGCGCGACGACATAGCCGAGGCCAGGCGCTACGCCCAGGAGCGCCCTTTGCATTGAACCCGTTCAACCCGTTGAACCCGTTCTACCCGTTGAACCCGTTCAACCCGTTCAACCCGTTCAACCCGTTCAACCCGTTCAACCCGTTCAACCCGTTCTACGGTCTACGTCGGCATCCCGGCGGCTACCATAGTTTCAACAAGGGGCGGATTTTCGAATCCGCCCTTTTTTTGCGCCTGCCGCCTGCCGGCCGCGGCGAAAGCCGCCCCTGCCCCTCCCGCAAGGGGAGGGAGAATTGTTTTCGTGTCGCGTTTCCATAACTTAACGGCAGTGGGGTGGGGGGGAGGGTAAGCTTTGGCGTGCTTTTCACCCTCTCCCGAGCCCACTCCCATCAAGGAAGAGGGGGCTTATTGATTCATGTCGATCCTTGACGGAACGGCAGCGCCGCTTGCGGAGGGGGGAGGGGAGAGGGGGAGAAAATGCCGGGCGCGAGCTCGACCATCCCCCCCGCCGCCGCACTGCCGCCGCGCCGGACCCGTTTTTGTAAATGCATAAGTTTGCGCCAAGATTTTCCCTTGACAGTGAAAAATGATTTGTATACTGTATACAAAATTTTCAGTTGATTGCTTCCCGGCTAACATCCCCTAATCCCTGAACTAAATTAACGGCGCCCGGCCCGCAGCTTTCCCGGGCCGCTGCTTGCGTCTCATCTAAGAAGCGGTTCGGCAGAAAACTGCATCTGCCCGCTGATCGCCTGCGGCGATACCGGCATAAAAACTAAGGAGAGAACATGACAACTGAAACAGCTAAGATCATCTGGACCAAAATCGACGAGGCGCCCGCCCTGGCCACCTACTCGCTGCTGCCGATCGTCAACGCCTTCACCAAGGCCGCCGGCGTGGTCGTCGAAACAAGGGACATCTCGCTTGCCGGCAGGATCATCGCCAATTTCCCCGACTATCTGACCGAGAGCCAAAAGCAGCCGGACGAACTGGCTTACCTGGGCGACCTCACCCAGAAGCCGGAAGCCAATATCATCAAGCTCCCCAACGTCTCCGCCTCCATCCCGCAGTTGAAGGCCGCCATCAAGGAGCTGCAGTCGCAGGGCTACAACCTCCCGGAATACCCGGAAGAGCCGAAAACCGACGCCGAGAAGACGCTGCACGCGCGCTACGCCAAGGTGCTGGGCTCCGCCGTCAACCCGGTGCTGAGGGAGGGGAACTCCGACCGCCGCGTCGCCAAGGCGGTGAAGGAATACGCCAAGAAGAACCCGGTCAAACTGGGCGCCTGGAGCCCGGAGTCCAAAACGCACGTAGCGCACATGACCGCCGGCGACTTTTTCCATAGCGAGAAATCGGTCACCATGTCCGCCGCCGGCGACGTCAAGATCGAGCTGGTCGGCAAGGACGGCAAGATCGCCGTCTTGAAAGAGAAATTGGCGCTGCAGGCGGGCGAGGTGCTGGACGGCGCTTTCATGAACGTGCGCGCCCTCAGGAAGTTCATCGCCGAGCAGATCGACGACGCCAAAAAGCAGGGCGTGCTCTTCTCCGTGCACCTGAAAGCGACCATGATGAAGATCTCCGATCCCATCATGTTCGGCCATTTCGTCTCCGTCTTCTACGAGGACGTCTTCGCCAAGCACGGCGAGACCTTCAAGGAGCTGGGGATCAACCCGGACCTCGGCATGGGCGATCTGTACGCCAAGATCAAGAAGCTGCCGCAGGACAAGCAGGCCGAGATCGAGGCCGACATCCAGGCGGTCTACGCGAAAAGGCCCGAGCTGGCCATGGTGGACTCCGCCAAAGGGATCACCAACCTGCACGCCAGCAACGACATCATCATCGACGCCTCCATGCCGGTCGTCATCCGCGACTCGGGCATGATGTGGGGACCGGACGGCAAACTGCACGACACCAAGTGCGTGGTCCCCGATACCTGCTATTCCGAGTGGTATCAGGAGTGCATCTCCTATTGCCAGAAAAACGGCGCCTTCGACCCCACCACCATGGGCTGCACCTCCAACGTCGGCCTGATGGCGCAAAAGGCCGAGGAGTACGGCTCCCATGACAAGACCTTCAAGGTTCCGGCCGCCGGCACCGTGCGCGTGGTCGACGCCTCGGGCGCGGTGCTCTTCCAGCACGAAGTGGAAGAGGGCGACATCTGGCGCGGCTGCCAGGCCAAGGACCTGCCGATCCGCGATTGGGTGAAGCTGGCCGTCGGCCGCGCGCGGGCCACCGGGGCTCCGGCCGTCTTCTGGCTGGACAAGGAGCGGGCGCACGACGCGCAGATGATCTTAAAGGTCAACGCCTACCTGAAGGATTACGACACGACCGGCCTGGAGCTGCACATCATGTCGCCGGTGGAAGCGATGCGCTTCACCCTCCCCAGGGCCAAGGCGGGCCAGGACACCATCACCGTCACCGGCAACGCCCTCAGGGACTACATCACCGACCTGTTCCCGATCCTGGAACTGGGCACCAGCTCCAAGATGCTCTCCATCGTGCCGCTTCTGGCCGGCGGCGGGCTCTTCGAAACCGGCGCGGGGGGCTCGGCGCCCAAGCACGTGCAGCAGTTCCAGCAGGAAGGCTACCTGCGCTGGGATTCGCTGGGCGAGTTCCTGGCGCTGGCGGTGTCGCTTGAGCACCTGGCAGCCACCTTCAAAAACGACAAGGCGCAGCTTTTGGCCGACACCCTCGACCAGGCCAACACCAAGTTCCTGGAAAACAACAAGAACCCGGCCCGCAAAGTCGGTCAGATCGACAACCGGGGGAGCCATTTCTACCTGGCGATGTACTGGGCGCAGGCGCTGGCCGAGCAGACCAAGGACGCCGAGCTCCAGGCGCGTTTCGCCAAGGTGGCCAAGCAGTTCGAGGAGAACGAGGCCAAGATCAACGAGGAGCTGATCGCGGCCCAGGGCAAGCCGGTCGACATGGGGGGCTACTATCACCCAAGCGACGCCAAGACCGAGAAGGCCATGCGTCCCAGCGCCACCTTGAACGCCATCGTCGACGCCATCGTTTAAAGCTGAAACAACAAGGCGTCGCTACAATAAAGCAGCAGGAAACAGAGCAGGAACTGCAGGAACTGTATTTAGGGATGCGAGTTAGGCAATCAAACAAACTACCTGTGTAAAGGAGAGACAAATGGCCAGAAAGAAGATTGCATTGATTGGTGGCGGACAGATCGGCGGCGTTTTGGCTCAGCTCTGCGCGCTGCGTGAACTCGGCGACGTGGTGCTGTTCGACATCGTGGAAGGCCTGCCGCAGGGCAAGATGCTGGACATCGCCGAGGCGGCTCCGGTCGACGGCTTCGACGTCTGCCTGAAGGGTACCAACAGCTACGAGGACATCCAGGGCTCGGACGTGATCATCGTCACCGCCGGCCTGCCGCGCAAACCGGGCATGAGCCGCGACGACCTGATCGAGGTCAACTCCAAGATCATGACCGCGGTCGCCGAAGGGATCAAGGCCAATGCTCCGGAAGCCTTCATCATCGTCATCTCCAACCCGTTGGACGCCATGGTGACCCTGTGCCAGAAGGTCACCGGCTTCCCGACCAACCGCGTCATCGGTCAGGCCGGCGTGCTCGACTCCGCTCGTTTCCAGGCCTTCATCGCCTGGGAGCTCGGCGTCTCGGTGAAAGACGTGAACGCCATGACCCTGGGCGGCCACGGCGACGACATGGTGCCGCTGGTTCGCTACGCCAGCGTCAACGGTATCCCGGTCATGGAGCTGCTGGAGAACAAGTACAAGAGCGCCGACAAGGCGGCCGAAGTCATGGCCGCCATGGTCAAGCGCACCCGCGGCGCGGGCGGCGAAGTCGTGGCCCTCTTGAAAACCGGCTCCGCTTTCTACTCACCGGCCTCCAGCGCCATCGCCATGGCTGAGTCGATCCTCAAGGATCAAAAACGCGTGCTCCCGACCTGCGCCTACCTGAACGGCGAGTTCGGCGTCAAAGGCTTCTACGTCGGCGTTCCCTGCGTGCTGGGCGCCGCCGGCGTCGAGCAGATCCTCGAGTTCAAACTCGACGCGGAAGAGCAGGCGATGATGGACAAGTCGGTTGCGGCCGTTAAGGAACTGGTCGGCTCCATGAAGTAGTCTTTTTTCGAGATCGGCGACACCCGGGGGTAAGGAGGCGTCCCCTCCTTGCCCCCGGATTTTTTTGCGGCCAAGGGAGCTTTCGGGTTTCGCGTTTCTTTCTCCTGCGCCTGGCCGGCGGGGGCGATCAGGGGAAATAAACGCGAAGCCGGAAACTACGGCGTTGCAATTTGTATACGCCGTGTGCTATAAAACCATATTTTGTCAGCCTGAAAAGGTTCATTTAAGTCAAAGGAGCTACGTGGATGGAGAAAAAACTTCCGACTATCGAAATCATCGAGAAGTACTGCAAGGGGTGCCACATCTGTGTGGAGTTTTGCCCTACCAAGGTATTGGAGATGAAGGGTTTTGTGGCGAGCGTCAAGAATCTTGAGGCTTGCATCAAGTGCATGCAGTGCGAACTGAGATGCCCTGATTTCGCGATCAAAGTGACGGCTTAATTATTTTTTAGGAGGTAGTGAAAGTGGCTAAGAAAGTTGCATTCCTTCAGGGGAACGAAGCTGCCGCACAGGGTGCGCTGTACGCCGGTTGCAGTTTCTTCGGCGGTTATCCGATTACCCCTTCCACCGAGGTGGCGGAGGTGTTGTCTATTGAGCTCCCTAAGGTCGGCGGAAAGTTCATCCAGATGGAGGACGAGATCGGCGCTATGGCCGCCATCATCGGCGCCTCCCTCACCGGCGCCAAGGTGCTGACCTCGACTTCCGGCCCCGGACTCTCGCTGAAGCAGGAGCTGATCGGCTACGCCTGCATCGCCGAGACCCCGGCCGTCATTTACAACGTCATGCGCGGCGGTCCTTCCACCGGCATGCCGACCGGCCCTTCCCAGTCCGACGTCATGTGCGCCAAGTGGGGCACCCACGGCGACCACGCCGCCATCTGCCTGGTCCCCGCCTCCGTGCAGGAGATCTTCGAGGAGACGGTGCGCGCCTTCAACCTGGCCGAGAAATACCGCATGCCGGTAATGATCATGCCCGACGAGATCGGCGCCCATATGCGCGAGCGCATCGTTATTCCCGAGCCCGGCGAGCTGGAAGTGATCAACAGGACCGCTCCCTCCGTCCCCCCGGCTGAATACAAGCCCTACGACACCAAGTTCGGCGACGTGCCTCCGCTGGCCGCCTTCGGCTCCGGCTACCGCTTCCACGTGACCGGCCTCAACAAGGCCGAGGACGGCTTCCCGACCACCAAGGCGGCACTCGTGCAGGCCGAGGAGGAGCGCCAGATCCGCAAGGTCGACGCCAACATCGACGACATCGTCACCTTCGAGGAGTACCTCCTGGACGACTGCGAGGTCGCCGTGGTCGCTTTCGGCTCCACCTCCCGCTCGGCGCGCTTTGCCGTGAACGAGGCCAGAAAGGCCGGCATCAAGGCGGGCATGTTCCGGATCAAGACCTTCTGGCCCTTCCCGGACAAGCAGATTTCCGCGCTGGCCACCAAGGTGAAGGCGATCATCACCCCCGAGATGAACCTCGGCATGTGCACCGGGGAAGTGAAGCGCTGCTCTGCCGGAAACGCGCCGGTATCCGGCATCTTCCGCGTCGACGGCGAGCCGATCAACCCGACGCAGATCCTCGAAAAGATCAAGGAGGTTATGTAACATGTCTTTTGATTACGATAAATACCTGCGCCCCGGGAAGCTGCCGCACATCTGGTGCCCCGGCTGCGGTCACGGCATCGTCATGAAGGGCCTGATCCGCGCCATCGACACCCTGGGACTTGAGAAGGACAACACGGCCATCGTCTCCGGCATCGGCTGCGCGTCGCGTCTTCCCGGCTACCTCGACTTCTGCACGCTGCACACGGCCCACGGCCGCGCCGCCGCCTTCGCCACCGGCGTCAAGATGGCCAAGCCGGAGATGAACGTGATCCTGGTCGGCGGCGACGGCGACGGCACCGCCATCGGCGGCAACCACTTCATCCACGCCTGCCGCAGAAACATCGACATGACCTACATCATCATGAACAACAACATCTACGGCATGACCGGCGGGCAGTTCTCCCCCTGCACCCCGACCGGCGCACTGGCCTCCACCACCGTCTACGGCAATCCGGACCCCGCCTTCGACGTGGCCAAGCTCGCCATCGGCGCCGGCGCCACCTTCGTGGCCCGCGGCACCGCCTATCACGCCACCCAGATCGACAAGCTGATCGTCGAGGCCGTGCAGCATAAAGGCTTCTCCGTAGTGGAGATCCTGGACGACTGCCCGACCACCTACGGCCGCCGCAACAAGTACAAGTCGGTCATCGAGATGATGAACCGCCTGAAAGACGTCGCCGTTCCGGTCAAGGCCGCCGAGAAGATGACCGCCGAGCAGCTGCAAGGCAAGATCCTCACCGGCGTGCTGCACAAGGAAGAGCGTCCCCATTACACCGACGAATACGCAAAGGTCATAGCGCGCGCCAGCAAGTAATTCATAAAGGAGAAGATCAGATGTCTCAAAGATATGAAATCAGATTTTCCGGGGCTGGCGGGCAGGGACTCATCCTTGCCGGCGTCATCATGGCGGAAGCCGCCTCGATCTATGACGGCAAGCAGGCCGTCCAGTCCCAGAGCTACGGCCCTGAGGCGAGGGGCGGGGCCTCCAAGTCGGAGGTCATCATCTCCGACACCGCCATCGACTACCCGAAAGCGACCATAGTCGACGCCCTGCTGGCGCTGACCCAGGAAGCCGCCGACAAGTACTCCCACGACCTGAAGGAAGGGGGGGTGCTCCTGATCGATTCCGATCTGGTGAAGAGGATTCCGGCCGGCAACTTCAAGACCGTCGCCTTCCCGATCATCAACACGGCGAAGATCGAAGTGGGTCGCGAGATCGTGGCCAACATCGTGGCGCTGGGCGCCATGGTGGCGCTCACCGGCGTGGTCACCAAGGAAGGGGCCGAGAAGGCCGTCCTGGCCCGCGTTCCCGAGGCGTTCATGGAACTGAACAAGAAGGCGTTCCAGACCGGTTACGACAAGGCGCTGGCGGCAATGGCGTAGGTCTATAGCTCGATGGAAAGCAGCATGAAAAGGCCCGGTCGTTTGACGACCGGGCCTTTCCCTTTTGTGGTTCGTTTTTTCCAGCGGAGCCAAGGCGGGCGATTGCCGGGCCTTTCGCAGCAAACGGCTATTGCCCGCCCACGGCTATTGCCCGCCTGCGGTCCCGCCTGACGGATCAGGCCGCGACCTTGAACTGCCCGACGATGCGCTGCAGATCGTCTGCCAGGTGCGACAGCCGGTTTGCCGAGCCGGCCGTCTCGGCGGCTCCTGCCGCCGAGCGTTGCACGATGGCGGTTATGTCCTGCATGTTGCTGCTGATCTCGCCGGTGGTCGCGGTCTGTTGCTCCGCCGCCGTGGCGATCTGATTGGCCTGCTGGGTCACCTCGTTGATCTGATGCAGGATTGCCTGCAGCGCCTTGCCCGACCTGGCCGCTTCGCTGGTGCCTATCTCCACCTCGCGCACCCCTTCCTCCATGGCGGTTACGGCGCCCTTTGTTTCCGACTGGATGGTCTTGATCATGCCGCCGATCTCGCGGGTCGCTCTCGCGGTCCTCTCCGCCAGGGCGCGGACCTCGTCCGCCACCACGGCGAAGCCGCGCCCCTGTTCACCGGCGCGCGCGGCCTCGATGGCCGCGTTCAGGGCCAGCAGGTTGGTCTGATCCGCTATGTCCTCGATGGCGCCGACGATCTCCCCGATCTGCTGGGAGCGGCTCCCCAGACCGTCCACCGAAGCGCCCGCCGACTTCACCCGAAGCGCTATGGCGTGCATGGCCGCAACCGAGCTCTCCACCACCCTGAAGCCTTCCTGCGCCACGGTGTTGGCTTTATCGGCGCTCAGCGCCGTCAGGTGGCAGCTGCGGGCGATATCCTGGGCCGTGGCCGCCATCTGTTCTCCCGAGGTGGCCACGGAACCTGCCTGGGCCACCACCTCCTCGGCCCCCTGCGCCATCAGGCCCGAGGTCGAATTGAGCTCCTCGGCCGCCGAAGTGATGCTGGCGGAGGCCAAGGTCAAGGTCGCCATCGTTTCGCTCAAACTAGCGGTCATGCGCTGCATCGCCTGCATCAGCTGCGCCGTCTCGTCCGTGCCGGCAGCGTCGATGCCGACCGTCAGATCGCCTGCGGCTATGCGGTCGGCGACCTCCACGCAGCTGCGGATCGGGCGGGTGATCATGCGGGTGGCGTACCAGGCGACCAGCAGGCAGCAGGCGAGGGCGACGATGCTCAAGACAATCAGCGACCGCTCGGCCTGCCGGTTGCTGCTCCTGGCCCCGTCGATGCTCGACCCGGACTGCTTGCTGAAGTATGCCTGCGCCTCGGCGCAGAGCGCGAAGATGCGCTCGTTCTTCACGTATCCCTCCCGCAGCCAGAGCGCGCTGAAGCTCTCCCTGTCGTTGCGCATGGCCAGATCGATCAGCTTGACGGCGGTCTCTTTTGCCGTTCCGATCGCCTCCTTGAGGTTTTTCGCCAGCCGCATCCCCTCCTCGGTCCTGGCGTTCTTCACCAGGGCATCCAGATTCTCCTTGTATTTACCCCGGAACTCTCCTATCTGCGCCAGGATCTGTTTCTTTTCGTAGATGCTTTCCACGAGCATCAGGTTTTTCGTGGAGTCGACGATCCTCGGGATGAAGTACATAATGTTTTGAGCGTTGTCGGCCAGCGTATCGGACTTTTCGATGGCCATGAGATGCTCGTCGTTGCTCGCCAACGCCCGCATCCCCAGCAGGTTGCAGACGATCAATATCAGGGTGATGATCCCGAATCCAGCCAACAGTTTGCTGCCGATCTTGAAGTTTTTCATGTACTCTCCTTTTGCTGCTTTCCTGTTGCTTCCTTTTGCTTCCTTCCTGTTGCTGCCGAATGACCGGAACGGGAAACTAAGAAGGCCCGGGCGAACGGATCGTCCGGGCCTTCTTTCTCACCTGAGCTTGAACTGGCCGACCAGGGTGATCAGATCGTCGGAAAGGGTGGCCAGCCGCGAGGCGGACTCCTCGGAGTCCTTGGAACCCTGGGCGGTGCGCCGGACCACCTCGGAGATGTCGTTGATGTTGCCGGTGATCTGGCCGATGGTGGCGGTCTGCTCCTCGGCCGCCGTGGCGATCTGGTTCACCTGCAGGCTCACCGCGTTGATCTGGTCCAGGATCTCCTGCAGGGCCTGCCCCGATTTCGCCGCCTCCTCGGTCCCGAAGCTTACCTCGCGCACCCCTTCCTGCATGCCGAGCACCGCTTGCTGGGTCTCCGTCTGGATCGCCTTGATCATCGCCCCGATCTCCTTGGTCGCCTTGGTGGTCCGCTCGGCCAGGGCCCGCACCTCGTCGGCCACCACGGCGAAGCCGCGCCCCTGTTCGCCGGCCCGCGCCGCCTCGATGGCGGCGTTCAGGGCGAGCAGGTTGGTCTGGTCGGCGATGTCCTCGATGGTGCCGATGATGTTTCCGATCTGCTCGGAGCGGCTCCCCAGGGCTCCCACCGTGGCTGCCGAGGCGTTGACCCCTTGGGCGATGCGGCTCATCACCTCGACCGTCTGGGCCACCACCTTGGCGCCGATTTCCGCGGCGCTGATCGCCTGCTGGGAACTGCGCGCCGCCAGATGGCAGGAGTGGGCTATGTCGTTGGAAGTGGCGGACATCTCCTCGCTGGCGGTCGCCACGGTGTGCGTCTGGCTGGCGACCTCCTGCGCCCCGTTGGCCATCTGCCGCGAGGTGGCGTAGAGCTCCGTGGACGCCGAGGCGATATGGGCGGAAATCCCCGAGGTTTGCGAGACGATGCTCTTCAGGTTGCCGACCATTTCCATCATGGCCGCCATCAACTGGCCGGTTTCGGTGCCGTTGTTCCCCTCCACCTCGACCGTCAGATCGCGCTGCGCGATGCGGTTGGCGGTGGCGACCACGGCGTGCAGCGGCCCCGAGATCGCCCGCATGATCCAGAAGGCCACCAGCAGGGTCACGACGAGCACGGCGACCACCAGGGCGGTTATCACCGTGCGGGCGTTGTGGGCGCTGCTCTCGGTGCTGAGCGCCTCAAGTTTCGCCTGCTCCTGCAGGTGATTGTCGATCTCCTTCAGCGCCGCCAGGAACTCGTTTCTCAGCGACTTCGCCACCTTGATTTCCGCGGCCATCTCGGCCTTCTTCCCCTCTTTAAGGAGGGCGACGATCTTGTCGCGCTGCGCCGCCACGGCGTTTCTTTTTTCCATCAGCTTTAGCATCATCGGCTGCTCCTGCTCGGACGCCAGCGACGCCTTCAGTCCCTTGATCGCCTCCAGAGTCCCCTTGCGGTTGCCGCTGGTCGCAGCCTCCAGGTTCTTCAGGGAATCCGCTCCTTCGTCGAAATAGGCGTCGTCGATGGCCAGCGCGCTGGAGCGGATGTTGTCGTTGAGCGTGGCGGCATTTTTCAGCTGGGGTATGCTCGTTTCCACCAGGCCATGAACCTTGGAACTGAGCGAAGAAATGGCATAAAAGGCGGTCGCGGCCACGATTATCACCGAGACCAACAGGATGCCGAAGCCCACCAGTAACTTGCTGCGAATTTTCATTTCCGAATTCATGGCCCTACCTCCAATTGTATGCTTGCCGCGCAAAGAGCCGGTCGCGGCCGCGCGCTGGCGCGGCCGGCCCTGCCCAGTTCCTGCATGATCGCCTCGACGCTCACCGGCTTGGAGACGTAGCCGTCGAAGCCTTTTTCCAGCAGACTTTCCCGATCGCTTTGCAGGGCGTGCGCCGTGACCGCTATCAGCGGCGTGCGCCTCCCGGTGAGCCGTTCCTGCTCGCGGATGGTCCGCATGGCCTCGATGCCGTCCATCTCCGGCATCTGCACGTCCATCAGGATGAAGTCGTAGCCGCTGCCGGTCGACATCTCCACCGCTTGCCGGCCGTTTTCCGCGCAATCGACCCGGTGCCCCTTGCGCTGCAACAGCTTGGAGGTGACCAGCCTGTTCATCTCGTTGTCGTCGGCCAAAAGCAGTTTGAGCGGCTTGAGGTCGGCCACCGCCGGTTCCGGGTCGGGCTGCTGCCCCGGCGGCTGCGGCCGCTGCTCGGCTGCCGCCATAAGCGGCAGGGTGAAGAAGAAGGTGCTCCCTCTCCCCTCGATGCTCTCCACCCAGATTCTCCCCCCCATCAGCTCCACCAGCTGTTTGCAGATGGCAAGGCCCAGCCCGGTGCCCCCGTATTTGCGGCTCATCGACGAGTCGGCTTGGCAGAAAGGGGAGAAGATCCTGGCCACCATCTCCGGGGTCATGCCGATGCCGGTATCCGCGACGCTGAAAAAAAGGATCAGGCTCTTCCCCTCGTTGCCGCGCATGCCGACCGAAAGCGCGATCCCTCCGGCCGCGGTGAATTTGGCCGCGTTGCCGATCAGGTTCAGCAGCACCTGCTTCAACCGCAGCGGGTCGCCGATCAGCACCGCGGGAATTTTCGATTCGATGCGGCTGTCCAGGGTCAGCCCCCGGCCGAGCACGTTTTGCTTTTGGGATTTCAAGACCTCCTGCAGGCTGGCGCGCAGGTTGAACTCGATGCTTTCCACCTCGATCTTGCCCGCCTCGATCTTGGAGAGGTCCAGCACCTGGTTGATGACGCTCAACAGGTTGTTGGAGGAGGCCTGTATCCCCTCCAGCCATTCCTGCTGTTCCGCGCTCAGCCGGGTGCTGCGCAAAAGTTCGGTCATGCCGAGGATGCCGTTCATGGGCGTTCTGATCTCGTGGCTTATGTTGGCGAGGAAGGCGCTCTTGGCCCTGCTGGCCGCTTCGGCCTGTTCGCGCGCGGACTCCAGTTGGGCCGTGCGCTGCTGCACCTGTCCCTCCAGCTCGCCCCGGTGGGCGCGCAGTTCGTCTTCCACCTGTTTCAAGCGCGAGATGTCGCGCGCGGCGGTGAGCACCCCCGCCACCTCACCGGCGCTGTCGCGGTAGGTCGAGGCGTTGTAGACGACCGGAGCGGTGCGCCCGTTTCTGTGCCTTAGTTCCAACTCGTAATCGTGCACGAAACCGACCCGGAACACCTTCTGGTAGACGGCCCGCGCCATCTCCGGCTCGGTGAAATAGTCGGCGAAGTCGGTGCCGAGCAGGTGGTGCCTGAGGCAGCCGGTGGCCTTCTCGGTGGCGGAGTTGACGTCGGTGATCTTGCCGTCGGGTCCGATGGCGACCAGCGGGTCGGGGTTGGCCTCGACCAGGCTGCGGTTGTACAGGTTGGCGTCCCTGAGCGCGTTGAGCATCACCCGGTTGTCGGTGATGTCCTGCACCAGTCCGTCGCAGGACAAAAGCGTCCCGTCCGGGTCGTGGCGCGGCACCGGGGTGTTGCGCACCCAACGGAGCGAGCCGTTCTTTCTCACCAGCCGGTGCTCGATGGCGGAGACCGTCGCTCCCTGGTGGACTTTCCTGGCATGCTCCCTCACCTGATCTTGATCCTCCGGGGGGACCATTCCTATCCACAACAGCGGGTTGGCCGCGAATTCCTCGGCCGTATAGCCGGTGACCGCCTCGCAACCGGGACCGTGGACCGTGGCTACGATCTGGCCGTGCTCGAACAGCACCGTATAGACGTAATCGGTGATGACGTCGCAGATCCGCCGGTAGCGCGCCTCGCTCACCGTGAGCGCGTCCTCCGCCCGCTGGTGCTCGGCGATCTCCTGGCCGAGCAGGTAGTTGATGCGCGACAGCTCGTCGGTGCGCTGCCTGATGCGCTCTTCCAGGGTCTTGTGCAGCTCGGCCAGTTCCTGCTCGGTCCGCTTGCTGCTTGTGATGTCGGAGACCAGGGCCATCCCCCCCAGGAAGTCGCGCTGCTCGCCGAAGATCGGAGAGGTCTTCAGCTCCGTCCAGATGCGCTCGCCGTCCTTTCTGAGGAACTCCAGTTCGTAGCGCTCGCAGATCGCCCGAGCGCGGTTCTTCATCTTTTCGGCCAGGATCCTGCCGCCCCGCTCGTCGGTGAACCGGCGCGGGTGCCGGCCGAGCATCTCCGCCGCCGTGTAGCCCAGCATCTCCGCCAGGCACGGGTTGACGAAGGTGGTGACCCCGCGGGCGTCGACCTGCCAGATCCCGTCGCGCGCGATTTCCACCAGCTGCCGGTATTTTCCCTCGCTCTCGCGCAGCGCCTGCTCGGTCCGCTTGCGCTCGCCGATGTCGCGGATGAACACCAGGACCCGCCCGCCGCGGCTCCTCTGGTAGCTGGCGTTGATCTCCACCTCCAGGATGCCGCCGTCCTTGCGCAGGTGCCGGGTCTCGAACCGGTCCGAGCCGCGGAGCCGGATTTTTTCCAGGCGTCTGGCCACCTCCGAGGCGTCGAAAGTCAGCTCGACGTCGTTGATGGTCATGGCCAAAAGCTCCTGCTCGGAGTACCCCACCAGCCCGCAGTAGACCGCATTCACCTTCAGGATGCGCGCGCTCATGTCCGTTACCCAAAAGCCGTCCATGGAGGTGGTCAAGGCGACCTTGAGCTCCACGCTATGCACCCAGGCCGCATCCAGCGCCGCTTCGAGATCCTGGTTCAATAGCTCCAGCTCGCGACCCTGGAGCTGCAGGGGCTGCTGCAGCGGGGGAACCGCGCTCCCCGGGGAGCGGGCCTTGCGCTTTCGCCCCCTCTTGCGGGGGGGCGGGGGGGCGGCGAATGTCCTTGTGGCCTTTTTTTTCAATGAAGCCTCCCTGCCGCTACCAGTTGCCTGCCGCCGCGCCGCCCGCCATCGCCGTCTCTTCCCGCCGCGAATCGGCGTGCCGG
>CAIYDQ010000342.1 GCA_903925075.1 uncultured Geobacter sp. | reverse complement strand
GTACACACTGACGGGAATTCCTATCGTGTCATATCTCAGAGTGGCGGTGGAACCTTGTTGGTCGGTAACGGTGCTTCTATTGGTCATCAGCACGCCTGACGATATTCCGACATAGTCGCCGGATTGACCGGCGTCTGCTTTCGGCGCGAGCGCGAGTGCCAGTAAGATTGCAGCAAAGAATATTTTAGCCACTCTAAAACTCCTGTTGTTCCATTGCATTTGGCTTTTCGAAGTAAGACCCGGCAAGGCGAGACCCTACGGGGGACTTCCTGCCAGAGTAGACACCGCACCCGAAGCTATTACTATCTTGCGGATGGTGTTGTTGCTTGTGTCCGCTACGTAGATATTGGTCGCGTCGCTTATAATTCCGCTCGGAGATTTAAACAGAGCCGCGGCGCCTATCCCGTCTTTTGAACCGCTCGTCCCCGCCGTTCCGGCCAGGGTGGTTACCGCGCCCGTGCTGATTACTATTTTCCGGATCGTGTTGTTTCCCTCGTCGACCACGTACAGATTAGTTCCGTCGGTGGTCACTCCGGTCGGCGACGCGAACTGGGCTGCCGCGCCGGTCCCGTCGACAGAGCCGGCCGTCCCGGGTTTTCCGGTTGGCGCGTCTGCGCTGACCCCGCCTGCACCGGCCAAAGTAGTGACCACGCCGGTAGCTATTTCGACCTTGCGAATGATGTTGTTGCCTTGGTCGGCCACGTAGAGGAAGGTGCCGTCGGTGGCGAGCCCTTCTGGAGCGTTAAAAAAGGCTGCGGTCCCTGTCCCATCCAGTGAGCCGCTTACGTTTGTAGCGGAGCCGACAAAGTCAGCGACTGCGCCGGTCGTCAGGTTCACTCGTTGAATGGTGTGGCCCGCTGTATTCGCGACGTAGAGGTTCGTCCCCAGGACGACGATTCCTTCCGGTTTCTTCAGGTTCCCCGTCGCTCCCACCAAGGTGGTCACGGCGCCGGTCGCTTTTACTATCTTGCGAATGCTGTTGTTCGAAGCGTCGGCGACATAGAGATTGGTTCCGTCGGTCGTAATGCCCAGCGGCTGATCGAAGGAAGCGCCTGCGCCCGTTCCGTCGGTTGCCCCGACAGCATTTAGGCTCCCCGCGACGGTAAGCACAAAACCGGACGAGATCGTCACTTTTCTGATGGTGTTGTTTAGTGAATCGGCCACGTAGAGGTTGGTGCCATCCGTAGCGATAGCGGCCGGGCCTTTGAAGCTCGCCGCGGCTCCAAACCCGTCGCCCGAGGTCAATTCGGAAAACGGAAAGGTGTCGCCGCTATTGCCGGAACAGCCCGACAGCGCCAAAACGAGATAGAGAGAAATAGCCGGGGCTTTGAATAGCCGTTTAGGGTTCCATGCAAACATTACTGTTAGACCTCCTCCAGGCTGATTGGGGGTGGATTATCGCACATGGGGATATATAAATACAGATCTTTATTAGAGCCGAAATTTATAATTCGCGTGTTGGTGGGCAATCGGGGGAAATGTCCGGCGGGGAGGGGGAAGGGCCGGATCGCTCCGTCGGCAGGGGTGCCGGTGCTAAGGGCCGCGCCTCAAGATCAGCAGAACCAGTTTGACTAAACCGGCGGCGACGCCGGAGAGGGCAAGGCCGATCAGGAGCGCGTTCTTCCAGTGCCGCTTCCACGGGGAAGGAGCCTGCAACCGGCGGCAGCGTCCGGTAAGTTCCACCGAGCCTGGCTGGTCCAGCTCCTCTTTCATGGCCAGGGCGCTCGGGTATCTTTTCCCGGGGTCCCGTTCCATGGCGTGCAGGATGATCTCCTCGACCTGCTCGGAGAGACCGCGGTTTTGCCTGCGAGGCGCCTTCGGGTCGCCGGTCACCCGGGCGTTCATGGCGGCAAAAACGTCCTCATGTTCCCCGTCGGCAAAAGGAATCGTCCCGACGACCATCTCGTACAGCATGGCGCCCAGGGTATAGACGTCGGTGCGCGCATCGCCGCGCCTTCCTTTGACCTGCTCGGGCGCCATGTATTCGGGGGTGCCGATTGCCGGCGTGAAGCCGACGAAGGTGAAGCGCCTCCCCGTCGATTTGGCGATGCCGAAGTCGAGTACCCGGATGCTGCCGTCGCTACAGAGCATGACGTTTTGCGGCTTGAGGTCGCGGTGCACCACGCCGCGCTCGTGCATGTGCGCCAAGGCCTCGCAGATACGCCCGCAGAGCGAAAGCGCCTCGTTTTCGGGCATGGGGCTAGCCTTTTTCAACCGCTGCGCGAGGGTTTCGCCTTCCAGATATTCGGTGACGATGTAGGGGCGGCTGCGTTCCTCTACCGGGATGAATTTCAGCAGGCAGGGGTGATCGAGCGACAGGCCGATCTGTTCCTCCCGCAGGAAACGGGAGTAGAAGCCGAGGTCGCTTTCGAACTGCATGAACGGCACCTTGAGCGCCACCTGGTCGTTTCTCAAGAGGTCCGTCGCCTTGAAGATGGTCGCCATGCCGCTGCGGCTGATGGTCTGGGTGATGAAAAAACGCTCGTCCAAGGTCCGCCCGGGTTGTAATTCGTACCCGGCGGCGGGAGGCGAAGAGTCCGGCGCGCTTATCGCCTGCGACGTCATTCAGGATATCTCGGCGCGCCAGCCAAACGCTTGGCGCCTCGGCGCCGCGTCTGTCGGCTCACCGGGATCCGCGACGTTTTCAACCGCCGCTGCCGCAACGGGCAGAATCTCCCATCGATTTTCATCCGCCCGGAAGACCGGCACCTCTCCCCGCCCGTAGGAGGGCGGGGAGATGGCGGTGGCATAGGACGGCAGCTGATCCTGGCACCCCCGGCGCATCGGCTCTTGGTCGGCGAAATCCTCACCTTGGTAGACGCCGGTATCGGGATTGAAAAGGTAGATTTTCATGTTGACGCTCCGCTCGACCAAAATGGTAATCCTCTGATTATCAGCATATGCCGCGACACCTAAAGATAGTGTCAAAATGGAGGCCAATGGCATAAAGAATACATTAAGACGGCAGCAAGCGGCCTGCCGGGAAAGGCATTAAGACGGCGTTAAGGCGCCCATGCGTCGGCGGCGCGCTGCACCCTGCTTGAGGAGTGGACCCGGAGAGGATGGAGAGTTTTCGTGAGCTCGATCTTGACACTTTCTTGATATCATTAAGACGCATCTTGACACCGGCTTTATGCGGTTGCGGGATATTATGGTTCGCAGCCGGTCGTGCAGGCGGCGGGTGGTACGGAAAGGCGCAGTCCCGCATAAAATTGCAAAAAAACAAGAGGGAGCACCATGGACCAGGAAAAATCAGCAGGCAACGACAGCTTCTTTCAGAAAATGATCAGGGCGGTATTCGGCGCCCCCAAGTATCTGAAGGATCCGCAACTTTTCCACAAGATGTCGCTGATACCGGTCCTCGCCTGGGTGGGTCTCGGGGCGGACGGACTCTCCTCCTCGTCCTACGGCCCCGAAGAGGCCTACCGGGCCCTCGGCACCCACACCTATCTGGCCATCCTTTTGGGTCTGGCGACCGCAGTCACCGTCTTCATCATCTCCTACGCCTATTCGCGCATCATAGAGCATTTTCCCCACGGAGGAGGCGGCTATATCGTCGCCACCCACATGCTCGGGGAAAAGGCCGGGGTGGTATCGGGAAGCGCCCTGCTGGTCGACTACGTGCTGACTATCACCATCTCGATAGCCGCCTGCGCGGACGCCCTCTTCAGCTACGTCCCGGTGCACCTGCAACACGCCAAAATAAGCTTCGCCTGCTGTCTCGCGGTCTTGCTCATCATCCTCAACATCCGCGGCATCAAGGAATCGGTTACCGTGATGGCCCCGATTTTCCTGGTCTTCGTGCTGACCCACATCGTGCTGCTGGTCGACGGCGTCTTCACCCATGCCGACCGAATCGCTCCGCTGACACGGGACTTCCACGCCGGCCTGGCTCAAGACCTCTCCAGCATCGGCATCTTCGGCATCCTGATGCTGTTCCTCAGGGCTTACTCCCTTGGCGGCGGTACCTATACCGGCATCGAGGCGGTTTCCAACGGCTTGCAGATCATGAGGGAGCCGCGGGTGCAGACCGGGAAGCGCACCATGATCTACATGGCCACCTCGCTCGCCTTCACAGCGGGGATGCTGTTCCTTTGCTACTCGCTGATGGGGATCAAGCCGGTGGAGGGGAAAACTCTGAACGCGGTGCTGGCCGATGGGCTCTTCGCCCACTGGCCGATGGGAAGCGGCATCGCCTTCGTGACCATCTTTTCCGAAGGCGCTCTGCTGCTTTTGGCGGCCCAGGCAGGCTTCGTCGACGGGCCGCGGGTCATGTCCAACATGGCGGTAGATTCCTGGTTCCCGCACCGCTTCGCGGCCCTCTCGGTCCGGCTCACCATGCGCAACGGCATCGTCTTGATGGGGGCCGCGGCCATTGCCCTCCTGGTCTACACCAAAGGCTCCGTCTCGGCCCTGGTGGTCATGTATTCCATCAACGTCTTCTTGACCTTCTCCCTCTCGCAACTGGGGATGTCCAAATTCTACATTCAGCGCCGCAAAGAGGACCCGCAATGGATCAGGCATCTCTCGGTGCACCTGGTCGGCTTGATCCTCTGCGCCACCATCCTGGCGATCACCACCATCGAGAAGTTCACCGAGGGAGGGTGGCTCACCCTGTTGATCACCTCCATCGTCATCGGCTGCTGCTATTTGATCAAGGGACACTACAACTCGGTCAGGAAGGGAATGGCGCAGTTGGACGAGGCGCTGCTCGACTTCCCCACCAGCGGCCCGATCAACGAGGCCCGCCCCTCCCGGACCGAACCCACCGCCATACAACTGGTGTCGGCGTACAGCGGCTTCGGCGTGCACACGCTGCTCTCCATCGTCACCACCTTTCCGAAAACCTATAAGAACGTGATCTTCGTCAGTGTCGCCGTGATCGACTCCGGCTCCTTCAAGGGGGCCGAGGAACTGGAGGCGCTGGAGGCCTCGGCCAAGGCTGGGCTGGAGAAGTACGTCGACCTTGCCCGCAGGCTCGGTTTCGCGGCGGAATACCGGATGGGGGTCGGCACCGATGTGGTCGAAAAGGTGATCGAGATCTGCAAGGAACTGGGCGAGGAGTACCCGCGTTCCACCGTCTTCACCGGTCAGCTCACCTTCCGTTTGGAAAAGTTTTACCACCGGATGCTGCACAACGAAACCGCCTTCTCCATCCAGCGCCGTCTGCAGTGGGACGGGCTTACCACCGTCATCCTGCCGATCCGGGTGAGCATCTGAGCGCGCATTTCGCAGCCGTTTCCCGCGTTCCGAACAAAGCGGGGGGGAGGGGGATCGGTTGCGGTGGCTTAAAAACGCTTGTCTTATCCCGAGCCTTTGCTTAAAGTTGGGCGATGTCCGATAAATCCGTGAAATCCGCCGGCTTCCCGGCGCAGCGCAGGCCAAAAGAGCCGCGAAGCGCCTGGTTGAACGGCCTCTCCGGCCATCTGGGCGCCATCGCGCTGGTCGCGACCGCCACGGTGCTCTGCGAGCAGGCCCGCCCCTATCTGTCGCCGATCAACATGGTGATGGCCTACCTGCTGGCGGTGGTGCTGGCGGCGGTGCGCCTTGGCCGCAAACCCGCCATGCTTGCCGCTTTGCTCGGCGTGCTCGCCTTCGACTTCTTTTTCGTCCCGCCGCGCTTCTCCTTCACCATCGCCGACAAGGAGTACCTGATCACGTTCCTGGCGCTCTTCACCGTCGGCATGGTGATCAGCTCCCTGGTCGCCAAGGCGGGCGAGCGCCTGGAGGCGCTGCGGCTGCGCGAGCGCCATACCGTCAGCCTCTACCAACTGAGCCAAAGCCTGGCCGCGGCCGCCGACACGCCGGACGTGCTCGCCGCCGTGATCAAGAACATCGAGCAGAGCCTGGGCGCGGAACTGGCGGTCTTTCTCCCCGCGGAGGGGCGGGTGGTCGCCGCCGCGGCCAGCGCGGGGCTGGCGCTTGAGAAAACCGAGCTGGAAGTCGCCGACTGGTGTTTTCACAGCCGCCGCATGGCGGGGCGCGGCACCGAATCCTACAGCGCCGGTGAATTCACCTATGTGCCGCTGAAGGCGCTGGCGGATACGCTGGGGGTGCTCGGCATCAGGCTGCAAGCCGCCGAGGATCCCGGCTCTCCGCAGACGCGCCGGCTGCTGGACGCTTTCGCCACCCAGACCGCCATGGCCCTGGAGCGGGTCCGGCTCTTTCGAGAGGCCCAGGAGGCGCATATGCTGAAGGCCCGGCAAAACCTGGAACGGGCGCTGTTGAATTCCATCTCCCACGACCTGCGCACCCCGCTTGCCGCCATCACCGGGGCCTTGAGCGCGGTCCTTGACGAGGGAGACAAACTCAGGCCGTCGTCCCGGGCGGAGTTGCTGGAGACCGCCAGGGAGGAGGCGGCGCGTCTGAACCGTTTCGTCGGCAACCTGCTGGACATGACCCGGCTGGAGGCGGGGGCGCTCAGGCTCAAGCTTGAGCCGTGCGACGTGCAGGACCTGGTCGGCTGCGCTCTGGCCGCCGTCGAAAAGCGTCTGGGAGATCGGGAGGTGCAGGTGCGATTGGCGCCGGCGCTGCCGCTGGTCCCACTCGACCTGGTGCTGATGATCCAGGTGGTCGTCAACCTGCTCGACAACGCCTTGAAATACGCGCCTGCCGAGGGGCGCCTGGAGATCGCTTGCTACTGCGGCGACGGCTGGCTCTGCATCGAGGTGGCCGACAGCGGACCGGGCGTGCCCGAGCCGGAACTGGCCCGCATTTTCGACAAGTTCTACCGGACCCCGGTGCCCGAGGGGGTGGGCGGAACCGGCCTCGGCCTCTCCATTTGCAAGGGGATAGTGGAGGCCCATGGCGGATCGATCAGGGCGGAAAACCGCTCCGGGGGAGGCCTGAAAATCATCGTCAAGGTGCCGCAAGGGGCGCCCCTGCAGGAGGTGGATCATGGTTGCTGAAAACGGCAAGCCGAGTTTGCCCAGAATTTTGGTTGTCGACGACGAGTCCGCCATTCAGCGTTTCCTGAAGACCGCGCTCGACAACGGCGAGTTTTCCGTGCACCAGGCGAGCAGCGGGCATGCCGGCCTGGCCGCGGCGGTCGCCGTCCGGCCGGACGTGATCCTGCTCGATCTCGGGCTGCCCGACCTGGACGGGGTCGAGGTGATCCGGCGCATCCGCGAGTGGTCGCAGGTGCCGATTATCGTGGTTTCCGTCAGGGAGCGCGAGGACGACAAGGTGTTGGCGTTGGATGCCGGGGCGGACGATTATCTCACCAAGCCTTTCGGCATCGGCGAACTGCTGGCGCGCGTCAAGGTGGCGTTGCGCCGTTCGCTGCAGCAGGCGCCGGAACCCGTTTTCACCATCGCCGATCTGCAGGTCGACCTGCCGCATCGACGCGTGACGGTGCGCGGCGAGGAGGTGCAACTTACCCCGACCGAGTACGAGTTGCTCAGGATGCTGGCGACCCATGCGGGGAAGGTGCTGACCCACAGCCAGATCCTGAAGCAGATCTGGGGGGTGGGCTACATGGAGCAGCCGCACGTGCTGCGGGTGAACATCAGCAACTTGAGGCGAAAGATCGAGCTTGACGCCTCCCGGCCCCGTTACATCCTGACCGAGCCAGGAGTCGGCTATCGCCTGAGGGCGGGGGAGTGATCCTGTTGGACGAACTGTCCTATAACGCAGTCCTGGAAAAGAGCCAAAAAAGGAACCTGGATATCGGCGGCTGGCTGGGCTGGTTTTTGAAATGCTATCAACGGGCGATCCGGCACTCGGAGACGCTGCTTGCGGAACTGCTTACGCGGGGCGAACGCGTTATTGAACCCATGTCAGGAAGGTAACCGGCACTTTTTACCAGATTTCCTTGCCGGCAGGCTCGCCGGTTGCTACCTCGGTATGCAGGTTCTCTTCAGTTACTTTGGCAAGCAGGGCATCCAGGGAAAAGGGTTTCTTTGGGACGGGCTTGATAACGAGGGAGCTTTCTTCGCGAGTTAATTCCACTGCTGATTCGGCCTCGATGCTGCATTCCTCTGCCATCTTTTTCGGTATACACCCGGCCAAGCTGGTACCCCATTTCTGCGCTTTAGCCCGCATGCTGTCTCTTCCTTTTCGCAGTACGACAGATGAATTTGATCCGAGACATCATAGCACTTTGATCCACGTAGCATAAAGATGTCATTTCGGTGCATTAGATCAATCGTGGGGAAGGGAGGGGGAGGACGGCCCCCTTTCCTTGCGGGACCCGCAGTCTGTAGGTCGCGTTGAGGCACGAAACGCGACGTTGCGATGACGGCGACATGGTTACGTTGCGTTTCACGGTGAACCCGTTCAACGCAACCTACGCGACGTACTCCAGCCTCCCTTTACCGCAGGGGGGCGGGGGACTTGGCCATATTTGCTGAGGTTGCACCTTCCCCTACCCCCCCTGCCCCCTCCCGCAAGGGGAGGGGGAGTTGAATAAAAAAACGGCGGGGTTGAGGAAGGGGAGGCTGGAAGCTTCGAGTCGGGTCACGGCAGGGTCCCCGAAAGGAGGGCGCCCGTGCAATACGACAGTCGTCGTTTCAGTACCTGGCCTCCGGCCGGTGCGAGCGGTCGGAGCGTCTTTGGATGATGGCATGGAGATAGCGCGACCCCAATTGGCTTTCCGCCAGGGCCTGCTTCACCGGCGGCAGCTTCAGTATGGCGCCGAAGATGGCGGAGAGTGCCCGGTGGCTAAGCAGCGCTTGGTTGTCCCAGATGAGGTGCTGCAATTTCCCCCTTTCTATCGCCATCAACACGATCCGGTGCGCGCTGTCAGCGGGAGTTATCACCCGCTCCGTCCTCGGCACCAGCGAAACGGCTCCGCTGTTGCAGACCCGGACGCACAGGCCGCATCCCAGGCAGCGCGTCGCGTCGTGTACGCACTTCCTCATCCAGGGATGCTGCGGATCGTTGGCCGACACCAGGCTTACCGCCTCCACCGGACAGACGTCGATGCATCGGCCGCAGCCGCCGCAAAGCTCGGGTTTTGGTTCGGAGACGTAATTGGTGGTCTGCACCGGTTGCAGGCTGCAAAATTTGCGCGCGGCAACCAGCGGCTCGCAGCAGCAACTGCAACAGTTGCAGATAAAGCTGACTCCGCCCTGCACGTTTTCCGCGAACTGCACCAGGTTTTGAGCCTTGGCCTGCTGCAAGAGGTCGAGGCACTCCGCCTTGTCCACCTTGCGCGCGTGGCCGTGCCGGATCAACGGGTCGGCGACGCCGTCGAAGATCATGCGGATCTCTTTGGCGGCCGAGCATGCCCGGCCGAGATGATGCATTTTCTGGCGGCAGTAGCAGCTGCCGATCGCTATGCTGGACGACTTTTTGATCACCTCGCTGGCGCGCTCGTAGTCAAGCACCCGGCTGACGTTTGCCGACGGAATGCTCTCTTCGTCTACCATGATTCGCCCCAACCGGGTCTTCCCTTCCAAAAACAGCGAACCGATGAATTCCTCTTCCATGTTCAGGTATTGGTAGAAGAGTTCGCTCAGGGCGACTTGGTCAATGTCGCCTCGCACCCGCATCATGGAGAATTCGAAAAATCCCGACATCGGCGGAGGGAGGACGTAGGTCATCTCGCCGTTGTGCTCCGCATCGAGCAACAGTGCGCGTTCCGCCAGTCCCGCCAGGATACGATAGGCGTCGACTTCCCGCACCCCCCACAACTGTGCCGCCATGGCCGGCGAAAAGGGGCGCATGGGAAGTTGGCCGACCAATGCCGCCTCTTGCTCTGTGAAAAGCAGCGCAAGTATTTTGGTCAGCAGTTCGGAAGGAGGCGCACCTTGCGGAAACCTGTTCAGCCTCTGTGTCAGTGAGCTGTATCCATTTTCGGCTAAAAATTGCGGCATAGCATGCTCTCCGAAAGTGCCCTGTGAGAGTGGTCCGACTCTACATCCATTAGCAAAGGATTTGATTGAGTAAGCAGGTGAGTTTGAGAGATTTCCCTTCTGGCATAGTGTGTTAGCTGTCCTTCTCATGCCGAGTCTTAAAAATTTTTAAGAGTATAGCGTCCTTTCTCTCGCCTGCAATCGGCCCCTGTGATAGAGTAACCAAAATTTTTTAAGGGGGTGAGGATGTCCCTGTTTATCCTCAGCTATCTGGCCATTTACGGCGGCGCCCATGCCTACTTGCTGGCGCGTCTGGTGAACGGGTTTCGGCTCGGCGCGCCCTATCCCGGCTTGTTGGTGCTGCTCAGCGCGTTCATGGTGCTCGCTCCGATACTGGTCAGGGTGCTGGAGCGCTACGGTTACGAGTTTCCCGCGAAGTCGGTGGCCTATCTCGGCTATCTATGGATGGGCTTCTTTTTCCTTTTCCTGAGCGCGACCGTCGCTCTCGACCTGGTGCGCGGCGCGTCGCACCTGCTCGGCTGGCTGTCGCGGCGCGATCTGCAGCTTGGCGAGGAGCGGCTGCTTTTGAGCGCGATCGGCATTGCGCTGGCGGCTTCGCTGTACGGCCTGTTCGAGGCGCGCAGCATCAAGGTGAGCCGGATATCCCTGCAAAGCGGCAAGATTCCGAGCTCGGCCGGCAGGGTGCGGATCGTACAGATCTCCGACGTTCACCTGGGCCTCATGGTCGGCAAGCCGCGACTGCAGAGGATCCTCGGCCTGGTGTCGGCCTTGCAGCCGGACCTGCTGGTCAGCACCGGCGATCTGGTGGACGGTCAGATGGACGGCTTGAGGGGCCTGGAGGCCGGGTTCGCCGCCCTCAAGCCGCCTCTGGGGAAATTCGCCGTGCTCGGCAACCACGAGGTCTTCGCCGGGGTCGCGGCTTCAGCCGCCTTCTGCGCCAGTTGCGGATTCCGGCTGTTGCGGGAGGAAGCCTTGCCGGTTTCCGGCTTTCTCACCCTGGCGGGCGTCGACGATCCGGCGGCCCACAGGGGGCGCGGCGCAGGCGCCGGCGACCGGGCTCTGCTGGCGCCGTTGCCGCCCGAGCGCTACACCGTTTTCTTGAAGCATCGCCCGAAAGTGGAACCGGATGCGCTGGGTCTCTTCGATCTGCAGCTCTCCGGCCACGTCCATAAGGGGCAGATATTTCCCTTCAACCTGATCACCCATCTCGCCTATCCCGTGAAAATGGGCCTCTCCCCGCTCGGCGCCGGATCCTTTCTCTATGTGAGCCGCGGCAGCGGCACCTGGGGGCCACCTCTGCGTGTCCTCGCCCCTCCCGAAGTGACGGTGATCGATCTCCTCCCCGCGACAAGCTGATTGTCAACCTTGCTGCGTCTCGCCGGTTGACGAATTGGGGTCTCCTGTGTTAAACAACCTAGGGGCGCGGCGGGCCGTGCCCGGAATCCAGTTTGGGAGGGAGAGCCGGTGCAGACATTTGCCGACGAGCTTCAAGCCCTGCGTGCGGAGGGGTTGTACCGCAGCATGAGGGTGATTGGCGGGGCGCAGGGAAGCAGCGTGGAACTGGACGGCAAGCGCGTGTTGCTGCTTTGCTCCAACAACTATCTGGGGTTGGCCGACCATCCGGCGCTCAAGCGCGCGGCCGTGGCAGGGGTCGAACTGGGGGTGGGGTCGGGCGCGTCGCGGCTGGTTTCGGGGACCATGGAACTGCACGAAAGGCTGGAGAGGCGCATCGCCGCCTTCAAGGGGACGGAAAGGGCGCTGCTCTTCAACTCGGGATACGCCGCCAACACCGGGATCATCTCCGCCCTGGTGGGTCGGGGGGACGCCATCTTTTCGGATCGGCTGAACCACGCCAGCATCATCGACGGCGCTCGACTCTCCCGGGCCGGCTTGCATCGCTACCAGCACGGCGACATGCCGGAACTGGAGCGCATGCTGCAGGAAAAAGGAGGCAAGGGGAGGCGCCTGATCGTGACCGACGGCGTTTTCAGCATGGACGGCGACATAGCCCCTTTGCAGACGCTGGTCCAGCTTGCCAGGCGCTACCAAGCGCTGCTCATGGTCGACGACGCCCACGGCACCGGCGTGCTGGGCGCGTCGGGGCGCGGCAGCGGGGAGTTGTGCGGCGCGATGGACGGCATCGACATCCACATGGGGACTCTCGGCAAGGGACTGGGGAGCTTCGGCGCCTATGCCGCCGCCTCAGGTACCATCTGCGATTACCTGGTCAACAAGGCGCGCAGCTTCATCTTCTCGACCTCGCTTCCCCCCGCGGTGCTGGCCGCGTCCCTGGCCGCCGTCGATCTGGTCGATTCGCCCGAAGGCGCGCAGTTGAGGGCGCAACTGGCCGCGAACGCGGCGCTTTTCAAGCAGAGGCTGACGGCTTACGGGTTCGACCTGATGGGGAGCGAGACCCAGATCGTTCCGGTCTTCGTCGGCCCGGCCGAGGCCACCATGGAGTTCAGCCGTCAGTTGCTGGAGCAGGGGCTGTTCGTGCAGGGGATCAGGCCGCCGACCGTGCCTGCCGGCAGTTGCCGCCTGCGCTGCACGATCATGGCGACCCACACGACCGAGGAGCTGGAAGCCGCAGCCGGGAGCATGCGCTCGGTCGGCACCAGGCTCGGCGTCATCTGAAAGAAGGAGGGAGTTGGCATGTCATTTATCGAGACTCCCGGCGGGGTGAGCCTGCATTACCAGGAGCAGGGGAGCGGTCGGCCGCTGGTTTTCGTGCACGGCTGGGCGATGTCGGCCCGCGTCTGGCGTTTTCAGCAGCCGCTGGGCGACGATAGCCGGCTCGTCTTCCTCGACCAGCGCGGCCATGGGCAATCCTCCCCGGCCAAGGGGTACGCGGTGCAGGATTTCGCCGCCGACCTGACGGCCTTTTGCGAGCAGATGTCTCTCGACGGCGCGGTGTTGATCTGCTGGTCCATGGGCGTGCAGGTGGCGCTGCAGGCCTTTTCCTCGTTGAGATCCCGGCTTGCCGGTCTGGTGCTGGTCGGGGGGACCCCCAGGTTCACCGCGGCCGACGATTATCCGCACGGCAAGCCGCCCGTCGAGGTGAAGGGGCTTGAGGTGCGTCTGCGGCGCGACTATCAAAAGACCATGGGCGAATTTTTCAAAGGGATGTTCGCCGAGGGCGAGATGGACGCGGCGCAGTACCAACGGATCGTGCACGAGATCGTCATGGGCGGGCGATCCCCCGACCCGGACGCGGCGCGGCAGTCCCTGCAGATCCTGTCCGCGGCGGATCTGCGCGAGCAACTTACCTCGATCGATCGGCCGGTGCTGCTGATTCACGGCGATCTCGACACCATTTGCCCGGCTGCCGCCTCGGTCTACATGGCTAAGCGGCTGCCGATGGCAACCCTCGCGCTCATGGAGGGGTGCGGCCACGCGCCTTTCATGACGCGCCCGCAGCAGTTCAACGAGTTGGTGTTGAGCTTTCTGGCCGGGCTGTAACGCGGAGGGGGATGGTCGTTCATGGCTGCAAGCATAGATAGAGAGAAGGTGCGCGATTCGTTTCATCGGCAAGCGGGCTACTATGACGACTTCGCCGTGGTGCAGCGCAGGGTGGTCGAGAAGCTGATCGGGCGGTTGCGGGACGAAGAGCCGGAGCCGCGGCGTGTCTTGGACATCGGAACCGGGACCGGCGCGTTGCTGGCGCGCCTGCGGGACCGGCATCCCGCGGCGCTCGCCGTCGGCGCCGATCTGGCTCTTGGCATGTGCCGCGCCGCTTCTTTAAGAGTCGCCGCGCAACCGGCGCAACTGGTGAACGCCGATGCCGAACGGCTTCCCTTCGCCGCCGGCTCGTTCGATCTGGCGGTCTCCAGCTCCACGTTCCAATGGCTAGGCTCGCTCGATCGCTGTTTTTCGGAAGTGAAGCGGGTGCTGGCGCCGGGGGGAGTGTTTCGGTTCGCGCTTTTCGGCGAGAAGACGCTGTTCGAGCTGCGCGACTCCTACCAGGCGGCGCTAAGCGGCGCGCCGGACCGAAGTCACGGGTTTTTCTCGCGGGACGAGGTGCTGTCGGCCTTGCGGCGCTGCGGTTTTGCAGGAGCGGAGGCAACTTCGGAGATCGAGGTGGAGCGCCATCCGGACGTCCCGGCACTGCTGCGCTCGCTGAAGCGGATCGGCGCGGGGAGCGCTGCGTCGCCCACCGCGAAGGGGCTGTCGGAAAGACGGGTGATGCTGGAGATGATGGAGCTTTACCGGAAGAGGTACGGCAACGTGGGCTCTATCCCCGCCAGCTACGAGGTGATCTACGGCTTCGGCAGTAAAGGGAGTTCTACCGCTGCCGCCTAGCTCCCCGTCCAGCTTGAAGTTTCGGACGGGGGCGACTTGGTTTGGTAGGGGCGAACACAAGGTTCGCCCCTACGGCAAGCGCATGGCACGGAGGGCGAAGCTTTAAGCTGAGTAAAGAGGGGGCGCCTGCAATAATCAGGCGCCCCCTCTTTATATCTACGTACTGCCGCTTTCGCCTTGCTAGACCCTGGTCAACTGCCGATACCTGATCCTGTGCGGCTGGTCGGCGGCGGTCCCCAGGCGCGCATGGCGGTCCTCTTCGTACTCGGAATAGTTCCCCTCGAACCAGACCACCTTGCTGTCCCCCTCGAAGGCGAGGATGTGGGTGGCGATCCTGTCCAGAAACCAGCGGTCATGGGAGATGACCACGGCGCAGCCGGCGAAATTCTCCAGGGCCTCTTCCAGGGCGCGCATGGTGTTCACGTCCAGATCGTTGGTCGGTTCGTCCAGCAGCACCACGTTGCCGCCTTCCTTGAGCATCTTGGCGAGGTGGACCCGGTTTCTTTCTCCGCCGGACAGGGTGCCGACTTTCTTCTGCTGATCGCCGCCGGAGAAGTTGAAGCGGGCCACGTAGGCGCGCGAGTTGACGGTCTGCTTGCCGAGCTGCAACTGCTCCTGGCCGCCGGAGATCGCCTCCCAGATGGTCTGGTTGGGGTCCAGCGCGTCCCGGCTCTGGTCCACGTAGGAGAGCTTGACGGTCTCGCCGATCTTGAAGCTACCGGAGTCGGGCTTCTCCTCGCCGGTGATCATCCGGAACAGGGTGGTTTTACCGGCGCCGTTGGGGCCGATGATGCCGACGATGCCGCCGGGGGGGAGCCTGAACTCCATCCCTTCCATGAGCAACTTGTCGCCGTAGCCTTTGTTGACGTTCTCGGCCTCGACCACGACCCCGCCCAAACGGGGCCCCGGCGGGATGTAGATCTCCAGCTCGGAGCCGCGCTTTTCGCTCTCGGAGGCGAGCATCTCCTCGTAGGAGGCGATGCGGGCCTTCCCTTTGGCGTGCCTCCCCTTGGGGGACATGCGAATCCACTCAAGCTCGCGCTTGAGTGTCTTTTGGCGTTCGGTCTCGGTCTTGTCCTCCTGGGCCAGGCGGTTTTGCTTTTGCTCCAGCCAGGACGAATAATTCCCCTGCCAGGGGATCCCCTGGCCGCGGTCCAGCTCCAGAATCCAGCCCGCCACGTTGTCCAGGAAATAACGGTCGTGGGTGACGGCGATCACCGTGCCGGCGTAGCGCTGCAAGTGCTGCTCCAGCCAGGCGACCGATTCGGCGTCCAGGTGGTTGGTCGGCTCGTCCAAAAGCAGGATGTCCGGCTTTTGCAAGAGGAGCCGGCAGAGCGCCACGCGCCGCTTCTCCCCGCCGGAGAGCACGGCCACGTTGGTGTCGCCCGGCGGGCAGCGCAGGGCGTCCATCGCCATCTCCAGGCGGCTGTCCAGGTCCCAGGCGTCCAGATGGTCCAGCTTCTTCTGCACCGCGGCCTGGCGGTCGCAGAGCTTCTCCATCTGGGCGTCGGTCATCTCCTCGCCGAAGCGCAGGTTGATCTCGTTGAATTCGTTCACCAGGTCCACGGTTTCCTGGACCCCCTGCTCCACGCACTGGCGCACCGTTTTGGTCTCGTCGAGCCGCGGCTCCTGCTCCAGGAAGCCGACCGTATAGCCCGCCGACAGCACCGTCTTGCCGTTGAACTCCTTGTCGTGGCCGGCCAGGATGCGCAGCAGCGAGCTCTTCCCGGAGCCGTTCAGGCCGAGCACGCCGATCTTGGCGCCGTAAAAGTAGGAGAGGTAGATGTCTTTGAGGACCGGTTTCTTGTCGTGAAACTTGCTCACCCCGATCATGGAGTAGATTACTTTGTTCGGTTCTATCGCCATGCCTGTCGTTGCCTCCGGTTGGATTTCGTTTAATAGGAGCATTTTTACATGCAAGCGGGCTACCGTGTCAACTGCCGATTGTCAAGAGTCGGTCCTTGACTTTCTGCTCCATGTATAGTTAAATCCGCCGATCAATTAAACTTGCGAGGGGTCTCTTATCATGAAATCGAACAAGCGCGCCGGGCTGTTACTCTGCGCCGGGCTTTTCACCGTGGCTTTGCTGTCCGGATGCGGCAATTCGGGCAACACGGGGGTCATTCCCGCCGTGGAAAGCATCTTCTATGCGCACACCGCCGTGCTTTTCGGCAACCACAGCACTCTCTACACCACCGGCTACAACGGGTTCGGGCAGTTGGGCAACGGGACTCTGACCAGTCAGGCCGTTATGGCGCCCATTTCGGTGCCGGGCAAGGTCAATCGGTTCGCCCTCGGGGCCGACCACACGATGGCCTTCGCTTTCGCCAACGTCAGCAGCATTTACGTCTGGGGAGCCAACCTCCATGGTCAACTCGGCAGTACGGCCATTCCGATCACCGGGACGACCGCCTACCAGGCTTCGCCGTTGAAGCTCCCGCTTCACGGCCATGTAACCGAGATTGCGGCCGGCGGGCTCCACTCCCTGGCGGTGGTGGACGGGAAGGTTCAGAGCTGGGGCTACAACGGCTTGGGCCAGTTGGGAGACCTCACGCGCACCGACAGAGCCGTGCCGGTCCCGGTCATCGACCAACTGAACGGTGTTGCTTTGCCCGCCACCAAGGTCGCAGCCGGCGGGGACTTTTCTATCGCCCTCTCTCCGGTCGGGACGGTGTACGGCTGGGGCAATAACTTCTACGGGCAGGCGGGCGTGGACCCGACGGCAATCAACGCGGCCGCGGTTACGGTCAGTCCCACTCTGGTGAGTTTCCGCAACTTCAGCTCCATTACCCCCGTAGGCCCGCTAACCGGGGTGACGCAGATCGCGGCCGGAGGCAGCACCGCTTATGCGCTCACCGGCGACGGGAAAGTCTGGGCCTGGGGCTATAACGGGCAGGGACGGCTCGGCCTCAATCCGGCCGACCCGGCGAACGTCTCCAGCGCCGCCGCAGTTCAGGTGCGCATCCCGGCCAGTTTTCTCCCCAACAATGCGACCGTCATCAAAATATCGGCGGGACTTCGCCACGTGCTGGCGCTCCTAAGCAACAACACGGTGCTGGCGTGGGGCTTCAACGAATTCGCCCAACTCGGCAATAACAGCGTAATCGACACCTTCCCCTTCCAAGGCAACATCTTGGCCAACACCTTCGTCCCCGCTCAGGTGCTCGACGCCACCAGCGCGGTGATGGCCGGCGTGACCGACATCTTCGCTTTCGGCAACGCTTCCATGGCGCTGTCCGGCGGCGTCTGGTACGGCTGGGGGGACAACGGCTTCGGGCAACTGGGTAACCCTGTCGACACCACTGCCGTCGCCTACAAATTGAAGCCGGTCAAGGTCCTGGGACCTTAGCCGACGCATCTTCAGCGATGATGCGGATTTTCATGGATTTTGGGGGGGAGCCGCTCCCCCCTTTTCCCTTGACTTGCCAAGCCGAACTGTTTATTTTGGCAGATTGTTCCCGAGCCGGACGGCTATCAGGCTATAAGAAAGGTTGTCGAAAAACATGGAAGAGTTGAGCGAATTGCTGTTGCAAAGAAGACGCAAGGTAGATGCACTCTGGGAGGCGGGGATCAACCCGTACCCCAACGATTTCCGGCCGCAGCACACCTCGGCCGACCTGCGGGCCGCCTACGGCGACAAGGACGTCATCGAGGAGGACGCGCCGCTGTTCGTGGTCGCCGGCCGCATGCTGATGCGCCGCTCCTTCGGCAAGGCCGCTTTCGTGCAGATGCAGGACCGAAAGGGGCGGGTGCAGCTCTATCTGAGAAAGGACGTGCTCGGCGAGGAGCTGTTCGCCGAGTTCGAGGACTACGACATCGGCGACATCATCGGCGTCTCGGGCCACCCCTTCCGCACCAAAACCGGCGAACTCTCCATCTCCGTCACCGAAATCCGCCTGCTGACCAAATCGCTGTTGCCGCTGCCGGAGAAATTCCACGGGCTGACCGACGTGGAGACCCGCTACCGGCAGCGCTACGTCGATCTCATCGTCAGCCCGGACGTGAAGGAGGTCTTCTTCAAGCGCTCGCGTATCGTCTCCTTGATCCGGGAATTCATGACCAGAAACGACTTCCTGGAAGTGGAAACCCCGATGATGCAGCCGATCCCCGGCGGGGCGACCGCCAAGCCGTTCGTCACCCACCACAACGCGCTCGACATGCAGCTCTTTTTGCGCATCGCCCCCGAGTTGTATCTGAAGAGGCTGGTGGTTGGGGGGCTGGACCGGGTCTTCGAGATCAACCGCAACTTCAGAAACGAAGGGATCTCGGTGCGGCACAACCCCGAGTTCACCATGATGGAGTTCTACCAGGCCTACGCCACGTTCGAAGACCTGATGAACTTCACCGAGGAACTTCTCTGCCACGTGGCTCAGGAAGTGCTGGGCACGCTTGACTTCAGCTACGGCGGCGTCCCGATCAGCTTCCAGCGCCCCTGGCAGCGCTTCACCGTGAAGGAGGCGATCCTGCATTTCGGCGACATCGACGCCAAATCGCTGGAAGACCGGGATCTGGCCTACGCCTACGCTAAAAAGCTCGGCCTGGCGCTCACCGAGGACGTGGGCTACGGCAGGCTGATCACGGAGATCTTCGAGGAGGTCGCCGAGTCCAAGCTGATCCAGCCGACCTTCATCACCGCCTATCCGACCGAGGTCTCGCCGCTCTCCCGAAAGAGCGATCACGACCCGGAGATCGTCGACCGCTTCGAGTTCTTCTGCGCCGGCCGCGAGATGGCCAACGCCTTCTCCGAGCTGAACGACCCGCGCGACCAGAAGGAACGCTTTCTGGCCCAGGTCGCCGCCAAGGCGAAGGGGGACGAGGAGGCGCATTACATGGACGAGGATTACATCCGGGCGCTGGAATACGGGTTGCCGCCGACGGCGGGCGAGGGGATCGGCATCGACCGTCTGGTGATGCTCTTGACCGACTCCCCCTCGATACGCGACGTGATCCTCTTCCCGCAGCTGCGCAAAGAGGCGAAGTAATGCCCTTTGAGCTTTTCATAGGGCTGCGTTATCTGAAGGCGAAGCGCAAATCGACCTTCATCTCGCTGATCACCCTGATCTCGGTCGCCGGCGTGGCGCTGGGCGTGATGGCGCTGATCATCGTGCTCGCGGTGATGACCGGCTTCGAGGAGGACCTGAAGGAGAAGATCCTCGGCACCAACGCGCACATCGTGGTGCTGAACACCTCGAGCGGCGCGATCGAGGACTACCGCGAGCTGGAGGCCAAGCTGAAGGAGTTCGACGGCGTTTTGGCCACCACCCCGTTCATTTACAACCAGGTTATGCTCTCCTCCGGCAAGAACGTCTCCGGCGTGGTGCTGCGCGGCATAGACGTGCAAAGCGACGCCAAGGTCACCAACCTGCACAAGTCGATCGTGCAGGGGAACCTGCGGGCGATCGACGACGCCACCGCCAAGACCCCGGGCCTGGTGATCGGCAAGGAACTCTCCAAGAACCTCGGCGTGCAGGTCGGCGACATCGTGGACGTGATCTCCCCCATGGGCAACATCACCCCCTTCGGGATGATGCCGAAACTGCGCCACTTCCAGATTACCGGCATCTTCAACACCGGCATGTTCGAGTACGACTCCACCCTGGCCTATGTATCCCTGGACGAAGCCCAGAAATTCCTGGGCCTTGGCGACGTGGTGACCGGCATCCAGCTGAAGGTGCGCGACGTCTACAAGACCGGCGAACTGGCCAAGCTGATCAACAATCAACTCGGGCCCGGCTACCGCGCCCGGGACTGGATGCAGATGAACAAGAACATCCTCTTCGCCCTGAAGACCGAAAAGAGCGTGATGTTCATCATCCTGACGCTGATCGTCCTGGTGGCCGCCTTCGGCATCGCCTCCACGCTGTTCATGGTGGTAATGGAGAAGACCCGCGACATCGCCATCCTGAAATCGATGGGGGCGACCAGCCGGAGCATCATGCGCATCTTCGTCTTCGAAGGGGTGATCATCGGCGTCCTGGGCACCGCCCTCGGCGTGCTGAGCGGGCTGCTGGTGGCGCTCAACCTGGAGCCGATCGTCTCCCTGGTGCAGAAGGTGACCGGATTCGAACTCTTCAGCAGGGACGTCTACTACCTCGACCACTTCCCCTCCCTGGTGATAGCCTCCGACGTGGTGCTGATCAGCGTGACCGCGGTGCTGATCTCTTTCGCCGCCACCCTGTATCCTTCCTGGGCAGCCTCGCGCATGTCCCCCGCGGAGGCGCTGCGCTATGAGTAGCCTGCTCGCGGTCAGCAACCTGTTCAAGTCCTACGGCAGCGGATCGGCCAAGGTGGACGTGCTGAAGGGGATAGATCTCACCATCGAAGCCGGCGACACGGTCGCGCTGGTGGGCCCGTCCGGCGCCGGCAAGAGCACGCTCCTGCACGTCATGGGGACCATCGACCGCCCCAGCTCCGGCAGCGTCCTTTTCGACGGCCAGGACATCTTCGCCCTCTCGGACCAGCCGCTCGCCGCCTTCCGCAACCGCTCCATCGGCTTCGTCTTCCAGTTCCACCACCTGTTGCCCGAGTTCACCGCGTTGGAAAACGTGATGATGCCGCTTTTGATCGGCGGCGAGAAGAAGTCGCAGGCAGAGGGGAGGGCGCGGGAGCTTTTGTCGGACGTGGGACTGTCGCACCGGATCACCCACCGGCCGGGTGAGCTTTCCGGCGGGGAACAGCAACGGGTGGCGATTGCGCGCGCGTTGGTGCGTTCGCCGCGGCTGCTGTTGGCCGACGAGCCGACCGGAAACCTTGACAGGAGAACCAGCGAAGAGGTGCATGCGCTGCTGTATTCGATCCAGCAGAGCACCGGCATCTCCTTGGTGATCGTAACGCACAACGAACAGTTGGCCGCCGGCATGGGGCGCACCATCCGCTTTCTGGACGGCAAGATCGCGGAACGCACGCTCGATCAGCCTGATCAGGCTGCAGAAGCTTCGACGCAGGGTTGCATCAGCTGACAGACGCGGGGTTGCATCAGCTGACAGACGCTGGGCGGCTTGGCCGCCAAAGTTTTATCGCTGCATACCAGACTGCACGTGTAATTATTTGGGGGACTTTTGCTGCGTATATTACTATCAACCATGCTTGCCGTTCAGCTGCTCGTCTGTTCCGCAACCTCCTTCGCCGCAGCCGACAAGGCTAAAGTCCCCAAAGCCTCAGCCAGCAAGGCCGCCGCCGATAAGGCCGCTGTTAACAAGGCCGCTGCCGACAAGGCTGCCGCTGACAAGGCCGCCGCTGACAAGGCCGCCGCTGACAAGGCTGCCGCTGACAAGGCTGCCGCCGACAAGGCTGCCGCTGACAAGGCTGCCGCTGACAAGGCCGCTGCCGATAAGGCCGCCGTCAAAGCTGCGACAGAAGCGGCCATCGGCGACAAGATCACCGCAGTCAGGATCAAAGGCAACCGGCGCATCGAAACGGCGGCCATCATGCCGGCGGTGAGGATCCAGGCGGGCGACCTGCTGGATCGCGATCAGGTGGATGCCGATTTGCGGGCCATCTACAAGCTCGGACACTTCCGCGACGTGCAGGTGCAGGTGGAGAAGGTTGCCGGAGGGGTGGTCCTCGACTACGTGGTGCAGGAGAAGCCGGTGGTCAGGGAGGTGAAGATCGAGGGGGCCAAGGAGATCAGCGCCGACAAGGTGCGCGAGGCCATGGAGGTCAAGCCGAATTCCATCTATTCCGTGAAGGATCTGCAAAAGAGCGTGAAGAAGGTGAAAAAACTTTACGCCGACGACGGCTATTACCTGGCGGAGGTGGAGACGGAGACCGTCAAGCGCTCCGACACCGAACTGAACGTGGTCGTCAAGATTAAAGAAGGGCAGAAGGTGCTGATCCGCAAGATCAGCTTCGATGGAAACAAGGCTTTCAGCGACCGGAAACTGAAGAAGGCGATGGAGACCTCCGAGAAATGGATGTTCTCCTGGCTGACCGGCGCCGGCACCTATAAGGAAGAGCAGTTGAAGAACGACGCGGCGCTCCTCTCCGAACTGTACATGAACAACGGCTACGCCACCGTCAAGGTCAGCGAGCCGAAGGTCGAGCTGCTGCCGGACAAGACCGGCCTGAAGGTGGACATCGGCATCATCGAGGGCGATCAGTACCGCATCGGGAAACTCGGCTTCAGCGGGGAGTTGCTGGAGACAAAAGACGAGCTGATGAAGAAACTCAAGGAAAAAAGCGGCGAACTGTTCAGCCGCAGCAACCTGAGGACCGACGTTTTCGCCTTGACCGACGTCTACGCAGACAAGGGGTACGCCTTCGCCAACGCCACACCCCAGACCAAGCTCAATGCCGACATCCATACCATGGACGTCACCTTCGATATGGAGGCGGGCAACAAGGTGCACATCGACCGGGTCAACGTCTCCGGCAACGCCAAGAGCCGCGACAAGGTGGTGCGCCGCGAGCTGAGGCTGGACGAGGGCGATCTCTACAGCGCCACCAACCTCAAACGCAGCAAGGCCAACCTGATGAACACCGGCTTTTTCGAGGAAGCGAACCTGGTGACCGCGAAGGGGAGTGCACCCGACAAGCTCGACTTGAACGTGGAGGTGAAGGAAAAGGCGACCGGCACCTTCAGCGTGGGCGCGGGCTACAGCTCCTTGGACGGCGTCGTCGGGCAGGGTTCGGTGCAGCAGGCCAACTTCATGGGGCTGGGACTCAAGTTGTCCGCCTCGGTCTCTTTCGGGGCCAGGTCCAGGACCTACAACCTCGGTTTGCTCGACCCCTATTTCCTGGACAGCAAATGGACCGTGGGCGGAGACGTCTACCGCACGGAGCGGCAGTACCTAGACTACACCCGCAGGGCCACCGGCGCCGACATCAAGGCCGGCTATCCGCTCAGCGACACCCTCAGCACCTTCTGGCTCTACAAATTCGAGGTCAAGGATATCTACAACGAGTCCGAAGCCCTTTTGGAGAACATTCGCTCAGGCGCCATCATAGCGCCGGAAACCAAGGCGACCACCAGCGCCATCATCGCCAGTATTTCCAGCAACACCACGGACTACCATCCCGATCCCAGCTCCGGCATGATGGATACACTCTCCATCGAGTTCGCCGGCCTGGGCGGATCCAGCCGGTACCTGAAATACATCACCGAGCATACCTATTTCCACCCCGTCATCTGGGGGAGCGTCGCCACGCTGCGCGGAACGCTGGGATACATCCAAAAGATCGGCAAAGAGATCCCGATCGACGAGAAGTTCTATCTGGGGGGGATAGGTTCCTTGCGCGGTTTTTCGGTGAGGACCGTGAGTCCCATCAGGGAAACGGTGGGGGTGCCGACGGATTTGGACGGCGTCGCAGGGATTGGCAAAAATCGCGTCTACTTGGGAGGGGAAATGGAGGCGGTGGCAAACGCCGAAATCACCTTCCCCATCTTGAAGGACGCCGGGCTGAAAGGTGTGTTCTTCCTCGATGCCGGCAACTCCCAGGACACCTTGAAGTCCACCTTCTCCCACGTGCTGGCCAGCTACGGCGGCGGCATCCGCTGGTTCTCGCCCATCGGCCCGTTGCGGCTCGAATACGGCATCCCTTTCAATCCGCGTCCCGAGATCGACAGTCGCAGCGGCAGGTTCGAATTCAATATCGGAAGTATTTTCTAATAACCAGTACGGCAAGGAGCATGTCATGAAAAGTTATCTCGTCGCTTTATTCCTGTTGTTCGCTCTCCCTTTGTCAGCCGGCGCGGCTGACGGCGCCAAGATCGGCTCGGTCGATATTCAAAAGGTGCTGCTTACCTCGGACGCCGGCAAGGTGGCCAAGGAGCAACTAGGCCAAAGAGCGGGCAAGTACGAAGGCGAGAAGGGGAGCAAGGAAGCGGAGTTGAAGAAGCTCAAGGGCGAGTTGGAGAGCCAGGGCGCCCTCTTGAACGAGAACGCGCGCAGCGCCAAGGAGCGGGACTACCAGCAGCGCCTCAAAGACTACCAGCGTTTTCTGAAAGACGCGCAAGAGGACCTGCAGGCGAAGAACGACGAATTCACCAGCAAATTGGTGGACGAGATCGTCAAAGTCGCCCAGGAGTACGGGCGCAGCAAAGGGTACACCGCCATCTTCGTCAAGAGCGAAGTCCTTTTGTACCTCGATCCGGCCGCCGACGTGACCGACGAAGTGCTGAAAGCGTTCAACGCCAAGAAGAAATAAAAAACGTTCTACGTTCAACGTTCTACGTTAAGACTGAACCACAACCCGTTAAAACATAGCCGGACCCGATTTTACGTCGAACGTAGAACGTAAAACGTTGAACGGCTTTTTACAGGTGCGAGATGAAAAAAACGCTGCAAGAGATAGCGCAATATCTGGGCGGCAGCGTCTATGGAGACGGCGAGGCCATGATCAGCGGCCTTGCGACTCTGGACGACGCGGGGGAGGGCCAGCTCACCTTTCTGGCCAACCCCAAGTACGCGGCCAAGGTCGCTACCACTGGCGCTTCGGCGGTGCTGCTCCCCGAGGGGAGCGATCCGCACGGGCACAACGCGATCTTCCATGCCAACCCTTACCTCGCCTTCGCCAAGCTTTTGACCCTCTTCTACACCCAGCCCCCCGCGCCGCTCGGCGTGTTGCCGGGCGCCTTCGTGGCCGAGGGGGCGAAGCTTGGCGCCGACATCACCGTGCATCCGGGGGTCAGCATCGCCTCCGGCGTGGTGATCGGCGACCGGGTCACCCTGCACCCCGGCGTGGTGCTCTACCCCGGAGTCACCCTTGGGGACGACGTGACCTTGTACGCCAATGTCAGCGTCAGGGAGAGGTGCCGGATCGGCAACCGCGTCATCATCCACGACGGCACGGTGATCGGCAGCGACGGACTGGGTTACGCGCCGGACGGCAACTCCTGGTACAAGATTCCGCAGATCGGCATCGTGATCATCGAGGACGACGTGGAAATCGGCTCGAACAGCTCGGTCGACCGGGCGGCGCTGGAGGCGACGCGCATCGGCCGGGGCACGAAGATCGACAACCTGGTGCAGATCGCCCACAACTGCGTCATCGGGGAAGATTGCATGGTCTGTTCGCAGGTCGGCATATCCGGTAGCACCCGAGTCGGCAATCATGTTATCATGGGCGGTCAAGTCGGTGTTGCGGGGCACGTAAAGATCGGCGACGGCGTGGTCGTCGCCGCCAAATCGGGGGTGCCCAACAACGTGGCCGCGCAACAGATGGTCGCCGGCATACCCGCCGTGCCGCACCGGGAGTGGCTGAAGGTGTCGGGTAGTCTGCCGAAACTGCCGGAGTTCAGAAAGGCGCTGCACGCCTTGGAAAAACGGCTGGATGCACTGGAAAAACCATAAAATCTTTTTAGCCACAAAAAAGCGCAAAAAACACAAAAAGGGTAAAATCTTCAGGTTTTTTGTGTTTGATCGTTTCGGCTAAGGAGGTTGTCCATGGAGATCAACGGCCTTTGCGGCATCGTTTGCGAGGGAGCAGGAAGTTAACCCGACTTTGTTTGTTCTTTTTTTGTGCCTTTTGTGCTTTTTTGTGGCTAATCTTGATTGTTTTTTTAGTGGCTGAAAGAGGAGGGGTTGTGCTTGACATAGTTAGAATCATGGAGATTCTGCCGCACCGCTACCCGTTCTTGCTGGTGGACAGGGTGTTGGAAGTGGAGGCGGGGCAGCGGATCGTGGCGCTGAAAAACGTGACCATGAATGAGCCTTTTTTCCAGGGGCACTTTCCCGGTCACCCGGTGATGCCCGGCGTGCTGATCATCGAGGCGATGGCGCAGGTGGCGGCGATCATGGCCTATCTCACCTCGGGAAGCACCGCGGACAAAAAGGTGAGCTACTTCATGGCCATCGACAACGCGCGCTTTCGCAAACCGGTGACGCCGGGCGACACGCTGAGGATCGAAATCCAGACCATCTTCAACAAGCGCGGCATCTGGAGCGTCGCGGGCAAATGCTTCGTCGGCGAGACGCTGGTTACCGAGGCTGATCTCAAGGCGACGCTCGCCGACAAGTAGCTCACGGCAAGAGAACCTTTGGAGAAAAAATGATCCACGCTACCGCGATAGTACATCCCGACGCCGTCATCGCCGAGGGGGTCGAGATCGGGCCTTACGCCGTGATCGGAGCACACGTCCGCATCGGCAAGGGGACCAAGGTCGGCCCGCATACGGTGATCGACGGCTGGACCGAGATCGGCGAAGAGAACACCATCTTCCACATGGCCTCGGTCGGCGCGGTTCCCCAGGACTTGAAGTACCGCGGGGAGCGGACCTGGTTGCGGATCGGCAACGGCAACACCATCAGGGAATTCGCCAGCCTCCACTTGGGCACGGTGACCGGCGACGGCGAAACCACCGTCGGCGACGACAACCTGATCATGGCCTACTCGCACGTGGCGCACGACTGCCATATCGGCAACGGCGTGGTGATGGCCAACGCGGCGACCCTGGCCGGCCACGTGGTGATCGAAGATTACGCCATCCTGGGGGGGCTTTGCGCCATCCTTCAGTTCACCCGGGTCGGCGCCCACGTGATGATCGGCGGCGCCACCAGCGTCACCATGGACATCCCGCCCTACACCATCGTCACCGGCGACCGCCGGGAGGCGCGGCTGCGCGGCCTCAACCTGATCGGCCTCAAGCGGCGCGGCTTCTCGGACGAGACCATCTCCGGTCTGAAGAAGGCCTACAAGATCCTGTCGCTTTCCGGGCTGAAGCTGGCCGAGGCGGTCGAGCGGATCAAGTCCGACGTGCCGACCTCTCCCGAGGTAGAGCGCTTCGTCTCCTTCATCGAAGCCTCCAAGAGGGGGGTTTGCCGGTAGAGCGGATTGTGGGTAGGCAAAAAGGCATCATCACAATAAACAGGGCGAACACAAGGTTCGCCCCTACGGCAATCGTCCGTGTTCGGTAGGGGCGAATCTTGTATTCGCCCGTTTGCGCCCACCGGCTCCTTTGGCGGATTTGGTGGTGGGCTGAGTGAAAGTACGTTCGAAGTTGTTTGCAAACCGTCTTGATCCTGAAATCCTGAACTCCTCTTCCTCCCCGATTGCTCCCCCTATGGCTTTGACGAGGACCGTGCTTGCCTGAAAAAAACGAAGCAGTGATGATCGTCGCCGGAGAGGCCTCGGGCGACATGTACGGCGCCAAGCTGGCGGCTGAAATGCGCGCTCTCTCCCCGGACGCCGTTTTTTTCGGCATGGGCGGGGACTGCATGCGCCAGGCGGGCGTGGACACGCTGGTGGACGCGAACGTCATGGCGGTCATGGGCATCGTCGAGGTGCTGGGACAGCTTCCGGTGATCGTCAAGGGCTTCAACATCCTCAAGGCCAGGCTGCTGGCGGCTCCCCCCAAGCTTTTGATCCTGATCGATTACCCCGACTTCAACCTGAGGCTCGCCCGGGTGGCGAAGCGGGCTGGGGTGAAGGTGCTGTACTTCATCAGCCCGCAGGTCTGGGCCTGGCGGAGCGGCCGGGTCAAAGGGATCGGCCGCGTGGTCGACCGGATGGCGGTGCTGTTCCCGTTCGAGGTCCCCTTTTACGAAAAGGCAGGCATACCGGTGAGCTTCGTGGGGCACCCGCTGCTCGACATGGTGCGCCCCGGGATGACGCGCGGCGAGGCGCTGGCCTCGCTCGGGCTCGACCCGGCGCGAAGGACGGTGGGGCTTTTCCCCGGCAGCCGCAAGTCGGTGCTGAAGAAACTGCTGCCGGTGATCTTGCAGGCGGCGCGGCTCCTGCGCGCGCGCTTCCCCGAGCTGCAGTTCGTGCTGCCGCTCGCCTCGTCGCTGCGCGCCGAGGACCTCGCCCCCTACCTGGCGGAGTGCGAACTGCCGGTGACCGTGGTCTCCGGCCGCAACCACGACCTGATGACCGCCTGCGACGCGGCCATCTCGGTCTCCGGCACGGTGATCATGGAACTCGCCCTGGTCGGCGTGCCGATGGTGTTGATCTACAAGGTCTCTCCCTTGACCTACGAGATCGGCAAGCGGGTGATCAACGTCGCGCACATCGGCATCTGCAACATCGTCGCCGAAAAACGGGTGGTGAGGGAGCTGATCCAGCACGAGGCCGAGCCGGGCGCGATCGCCGGGGAAATAGAACGGATACTCAATGACCAAGCGTACGCCGCGCAGATCCGCGAGGGGCTGGCCGGCGTCAGGACCAGGCTCGGCAGCGGCGGCGCGCTGGCGAGGCTGGCGGCGGTGGCAACGGATATGATCGGATCCGATCGGATTTGATCTGATCGGATTTCTGATCGGTAAAAGGAACGTTATTTAACATGACCAAGTTTGCACGCTTACTGGAATACTGCCGTCCCTATCTCTGGCGTATCGTACTGGCTGCGGTCGGCTCTTTGGGAGTCGGCAGCATGGACGGCGCCATCACCTACCTGGTGGAGCCCGTCCTGAAGCGGATCTTTTCCGGGCAGGACCGGCACATCTTCGTGCTGCTCCCCTTCGGCATCATCGTCATGTACGCGGTGCGCGGCCTGTGCCGTTTCACCAACGATTATTTCATCCGCACCGCGGGGCAGTTGGCCGTGCAGGACGTGCGCAACGACATCTACCAGAAAAACATGCGCCTGAGCGTCGGCTTCTTCAACCGGCAGCCGACCGGCGTGCTCATGTCCCGCATCATGAACGACGTCAACGTGATGCAGGAGGGGGTCGCCTCCATCATCACCGGCGTCTTCCGCGACGGCTTCTCCGCGGCGGCGCTTTTGGGGATCGTCTTTTACCGCAACTGGAAGCTCGCCATCATCACCTTCGTGGTGATCCCGGCCACCGTCTATCCGGCCCAAAAGCTCGGCAAGAAGATGAAGAACATGGCGAAGCAGGGTCAGGGAAAGATGGGGGACATCGCCTCCATTCTCCAGGAGACCTTCTCCGGCATCAAGGTGATCAAGGCCTTCGGCCTCGAGGGGCGGGAGATAGAGAAGTTCAAGAAAACCAACCGGGAGTTTTACTACTTCTCCCGCAAGAGCATGAAATACGAGGGGATTTCCACGCCGCTGATCGAGTTCATCACCTCCTTCGGCGTGGCCACCGTCGTCTGGGTGGGGGGCAACAGCGTCATGAAGGGGACGATGAGCGCCTCGGAGTTTTTCTCCTTCATCACCGGCATGATACTCGTCTACCGGCCGATCAAGAACCTGCTCTCTTCCTACAACGTCATGCAGCGCTCGATGGGAGCTGCCGAACGGGTCTTCGAGATCATCGACCAGGTCCCTGAGATCAAGGACGCCCCCGACGCGACCGATCTCGGGCGGGCGCTGGGAGAGGTCGAGTTCAGGGAGGTCTCCTTCCGCTACGACGACGACTACGTGCTGCGCGGCCTCAACCTCACGGCCCGCCGCGGCGAGGTGGTGGCGCTGGTCGGGCCGTCCGGGGGAGGCAAGACCACCCTGGTCTCGCTGATCACGCGCTTCTACGATCCGACCGAGGGTGCGGTGCTGGTGGACGGCCGCGATATTCGCGGCGCCACCCTGAAGAGCCTTTTGAACCAGGTGGCGCTGGTGGATCAGGAGACCATCCTGTTCAACGACACCATCGCCAACAACATCCGCTACGGCAAGACCGAGGCCAGCGACGTCGAGGTCGAGCAGGCGGCCCTGGCCGCCTTCGCCCACGACTTCATACTGGAGCTGCCCGAGGGGTATCAGACCAACATCGGCGACCGCGGCGTGCGGCTCTCCGGCGGCCAGCGCCAGCGCATCTGCATCGCCCGCGCCATCTTGAAGGACGCCCCCATCCTGATCCTGGACGAGGCGACCAGCGCGCTCGACACCGAGAGCGAGCAGATGGTGCAGGCGGCGCTCAACAACCTGATGGCCAACCGCACCACCTTCGTCATCGCCCACCGCCTTTCCACCATCGTCCATGCCGATCGCATCATCGTGCTCGAAAAGGGGACCATCGTGGAGATGGGGAGCCATCAGGCGCTCTTGGCCAACGATGGGCTCTACAGCCGTCTGCACGGCATGCAATTCAACCAGACCGGAACGTGCTGAAAAAGATCCGCTGGCAGTTGGAAACCGGTTTCTTCCTGGCGATCTCCCTGGCCTTCGCGCTCCTCCCGCATGCCCTGGCGCTTTGCGCCGGGCGCTGGCTGGGGCGGGCCTTCTTCCTGCTGCTGGCCAAAAGGCGGCGCATCGCCGTCGACAACGTCTCGCGCTCCCTTGCCTTTCTGGAGCGGCAGCCGGGGTGGGCGGGGGGCTCGCCGCGAGCGCTGGTGCTGGAAACCTTCGAAAACCTGGGGCGCTCGGTGGCGGAGACCTGCAAGATCTATCACGGCCGGGGGCGCGCCATCATCGACGCGGTGGAGTTCCGGGGGATCGAGCATTATTGGCAGGCGCACGCCAAGGGGAAGGGAGTGGCCTTCATCACCGGGCACTGCGGCAACTGGGAGCTGCTCGCCCTCTCCTTCGGCGCCAGGCAGCACGAGATCTCGGTGGTGGCCAGGCGCCAGGACAACCTGAGCCTGAACGCGCTGACCGAGCGGATCCGCAAGGCCTACGGCAACGGGGTGATCTACCGGCACGGCGCGCTGCGCCACATGTTCGCCGCCTTCAAGCGGCAGGAGACGGTCGGCATGCTGATCGACCAGGCGGTGCAGCCAAGCGAAGGAGTACTGGTGGATTTCATCGGGCGTCCGGCCTGGACCATGAAGCTCCCCGCGCTGATCGCGCGCAAGAGCGGAGCGCCGCTGCTTCCGGCCTTCATCCACCGCGAGGGGGACGCCCACGTCATCACCATTTATCCGGAATACCAGCCGTCGCAGGCCGAGGACGCAGAGCTCTGCGCGGCCGAAGACGCCGCCGGCCTCACCCGCTACATCGAGGAGTACGTCATCGAGCATCCGACCCAGTGGTATTGGATCCACAAGCGCTGGAAGCGCGCCCCCGAGAGCGGCGCCGTGGACAGGCGCGAGGCGGAGAGCGCTCATGCCGGCTAAGGAGACGCTGCGGGAGTTCCTGGTGCCGGTGGCGATCCTGGCGATCTGCACGGCGCTGATCGCCGTCAGCGGTCTGGACCTGACCCTGGAAGGACATTTTTATCAGCAGGGGGTCTGGGTGGGAAGGGCGCTCAACCCCTGGCGCTTTCTGTACCGTTTCGGGGTGCTGCCGGCGTATCTGTGCGGGGGAGCGGCCCTCGTGGTGCTGGTCGCCGGGTATTTCTCGGCCCGGGCCTCGGCCCTCAGGAAGAGCGCGCTGTTCTTGGTGCTGCTCTTGGCGCTCGGCCCGGGGCTGGTGGTGAACACCATCTTCAAGAACCACTGGGGGAGGCCGCGGCCCGCCCAGCTCCAGGTTTTCGGCGGCGCGGAAAAAATGCCCTACCACCAGGTCTGGGAGCGGGGCGCCTCCGGCGATGGACATTCTTTTCCCTCGGGTCACGCGTCGGCGGCCTTTTATCTCATCTGCCCGTACTTCGTGCTCAGGCGCCGCGCCAGGGGTTACGCGCTGCTGGCGTTGGCCGGGGGACTTGCCTACGGCGTCCTCATGGGAGTGGCGCGCATGGCGCAGGGCGGGCACTTCCCCAGCGACGTGCTCTGGGCCGGAGGGATAGTCTACCTGGTCGGCCTGGCGCTCAGCCGGCTGCTGCGGCTGGATGAAGAAACAGTCAGATAAGGTCTTTCCCCGCATGGTCAACTTTTTCTACAATCTGCTGCTCCTGGCGCTCCTCCCCGTGCTCATCCCCTATCACGCCTACCGCTCGCTGCGCCGGGGGAGACCCTTGGCGCTGCGGGAGCGCTTCGGGCTGATTCCGGCGGCCGAGCTGGAGCGGATCAGTGGGGGCCGGACCATCCTGGTGCACGCGGTCTCGGTCGGCGAGACCATCGCGGTGCTGCCGCTACTGAAAGGGCTGAAGGCGCGCTACCCGGAGAAACGGCTGGTGCTCTCCAACGGCACCGAGACCGGCCGCTCCGTGGCGCTGCAAAGCGGCCTCGCCGACCTGTGCATCTACTTCCCCTTCGATTACCCCTTCGCCGTGGCGGCGGTTCTGGAAACGATCCGCCCCGAGCTGGTGGTGGTGATGGAGACGGAAATCTGGCCGAACTTCATCGCCCGGGCCCGCCGTCTGCGGATACCGGTGCTGCTCGCCAACGGCCGCATCTCGGACCGCTCCTACCACCGCTACCTGCGCTTCGCCTGGTTCTTCCGGCCGGTGCTCGCCAATATCTCGACCTTTTGCATGCAGACGGCGCTGGACGCCTCCCGCATCGAGGCGATCGGCGCCGCGCCCGAAAAGGTGCGCGTGGCCGGCAACCTGAAGTACGAGATCGCTGCGCGACAGTCGACGCCGGAGCAAAAGGCCCTGCTCAAGGAGCAGTATGGCATCCCGGCAAACGCCCTGGTCTTCACCGCCGCCAGCACGCATGAAGGCGAAGAGGAGCAGGTGCTGGCCGCCTACCGGGCGCTGCCGGCGGGGTCGGCGGCGCATTTCCTGGTGCTTGCGCCGCGCCACCCCGAGCGCGCCCCCGCCGTCGCCGAATTGCTGCGCAAAAGCGGCATATCCTTTCGGCTGCGCAGCTCCCTGACCGGCGCCGGCTCGCCGCTTCTACCCGGCGAGGCGCTGCTATTGGACAGCGTCGGCGAGTTGATGAGGCTCTTTGCCGTCTCCGACCTGGTGTTCATGGGCGGCAGCCTGGTCCCGACCGGCGGCCATAACCCGCTGGAGCCCGCCTCCTGCGGGGTGCCCGTCATGTTCGGGCCGCACACGCACAACTTCCGGGAGATCACGGCGCTGTTCCTGCGCCACGGAGCGGGGGTGCTGGTGCCCGACGCCCGCGGCCTCGCCGAGCAGCTTCGCTTGCTGGCGGGAGACGCCGAGCGTCGCCGCGCCATCGGAAGCCAGGGACTGAGGATCATCGAGGAGAACTCCGGCGCCGCGGAGCGCCACCTGGAGGCGGTTGCCGCCTGCCTGGCCGGCGGACGACCGGCGTCGTCCGACGGGGGAGGAGGGGAGCGTGGCTGACCTTTCCCGCTACTTCGAGGATCTCGTTGCCGGCAAAAGGCGGGGAACCGGCGACCGGGCGCTGCTGGCACTTTTGCGCCTGGCCTCGCGCCCCTACGGGCTGCTCCTCGCCCTGCGCGCCCACGGCTACCGGTTGGGGCTGCTCCCTTCCAAAAGGCTCCCCAGGCCGGTCATATCGGTGGGCAACGTTACCCTCGGCGGCACCGGCAAGACGCCGATGACGGCGCTGCTGGCGGCCGACCTGATCGGCAGGGGCTTGCGGGTAGCGGTGCTTTCCCGCGGTTACGGCGGCGAGGCGCGCGGCCGGTTGCGGATCGTCTCGGACGGCAAGAGCCTGCTGACGCCGCCGGAGGAGTCGGGCGACGAGCCGTACCTCTTGGCGCGCAAGGTGCCGGGGCTGATGGTGGTGATCGGCGCGGACCGCTACCGGGCGGGCCTTTTGGCGCTGAAGGAACTCAACCCGGACATCTTCATCCTTGACGACGGCTATCAACACCTGCGGCTCCAGCGGGATCTGAACCTGCTGCTGTTGGACGCGGCCAGGCCCTTCGCCAACGGCTTCACCCTCCCCGCCGGATTCCTGCGGGAGCGCCCCTCGGCCTGCGCCCGCGCCGACCTGATCGTCTACACGCGCTGCGCCCACTCGGGGGAGCCCGACCTGTTCCCGGACAAGCCGAGCGTCTGGACCAACCATGCCCTGAGCGGACTAGCGCCGCTAGAGGGAGGCGAGCGGCTCGCCTTGGAGTCGTTGCGCGGCGCGAGGGTCACCGCCTTCTCCGGGATCGCCGACCCGGCCGCCTTCTTCGATCTGCTGGAGGCCAGCGGAGTGCGGCTCACCGCCACGCTCGCCTTCCCGGATCATACGCGCTACGGCGAGGACGAGGTGGCGGCCATCTGCCGGTTGCAGGTCGCCTCGCGCTCCACGCTGCTGGTCACCACCGAGAAGGACGCCGTCAAACTGGCCCCGCATGCCGGCCGGCTGGTCCCCTGCTTCGCGGCGCTGTTGGAGATCGGCGGCGCCGACCTGAGCCCGCTGGACGCCGCGCTGGAGAAATTGCTTTAAGAATGCGGTGCAACTGTGGCAGAATGCGCAAGGGCCGGAGAATATCGGGACGGGGCATGGGGGATAGATATGAAGAAAGAAAATCTGGAAGTCATTCTCGAAAGCATGCTTGGCAAGTTCGACCTGGTTCTCGAAGGGCATGAGGTGCTTCGCAGCGAGATTCGCGAACTCAGCCGCAAGACCGATGATCGCTTTGATTTGGTGGATTTCAAGATCGACGTTCTGAACAAGAAGATCGATGCCGTTGACGAACGACTCGGCAGGAAGATCGACGAAGTTGACGAAAGGCTCGGCAGGAAGATTGACGAAGTTGACGAAAGACTCTGCAGGAAGATTGACGAAGTTGACGAAAGGCTCGGCAGGAAGATTGACGAAGTTGACGAAAGACTCTGCAGGAAGATTGACGAAGTTGACGAAAGGCTCGGCGGGAAAATCGACGCGGTTGACGGGAAGCTCAGTGCCAAAATCGACGCGCTGTCCGAAGATCTTGCCGCTCACCGGACTGACACTGAGGCCCACGGCGGGATCTACCTGGTAAAGGAAAGTTGAGCACCAGGCTCGCCACGGAAGCGGTAGCCAAAAAGGGCGCGCGCATTAAGAGGCAAGGTATTTCGCCTGCAAAATCACAGCGGATCGTTGTAAGGGAAGATGGATGACGCTCTCGGAGGAACTGTTGAAAATACTGGCCTGCCCGGGCTGCCACGGCGCCCTGAGCGAGGCCGAGGGCTCCCTTGTCTGCCCTGCCTGCGCCGTGAGGTTCCCGGTGCGGGACGGCATACCGATCCTGCTCTTGAGTGAGGCGGAAAAAATCCCGCGATGACGAAGCCTTTGGATGCCGGCAAGATCGGCAACATCCTGGTGCGGGTGACCAACTGGATCGGCGACGCGGTGATGAACACCCCGGCGCTGTCCGCCGTCCGCGAGACCTTTCCCAAAGCCCGCGTCACCGTGCTGGCGACGCCGCAGGTGACCGGGCTTTTCGCGCCGCACGACTGGGTCGACGAGGTACTGGTCTACGACAAGAAAGGGCGACACGCGGGCATCGGCGGCAAGCTCCGCCTGGCCGCGGAACTGAGAGCCCGCCGTTTCGACCTTGCGATCCTGCTGCAAGGCGCCTTCGACGCCGCCCTCATCGCCGCTCTTGCCGGCATTCCCCGCCGCATGGGGAACAAAAGCGACGGCCGCGGCTTCCTGCTGACCCACGGCTTCGCGCACCGCGCGCTGGGCGACGGGCTGCACCACGTCGACAACTATCTGCTGATGCTGAAGCATTTCGGCATCGAGACCGGCGAGAAGCGGCAGTTGCTCTGCGTGACCGAGTCCGAGCAGCGGCAGGCCGCCGCCACCCTGCAACTGGCCGGCATCGTTCCCGGCGATTTCCTGATCGGCATCAACCCGGGCGCGGCCTACGGTTCCGCCAAGAGGTGGTATCCGGAGAGATTCGCCGCCGTCGCGGCGACGCTGGCGCAAAGATGGCAGGCGAAGATCCTGGTGCTGGGCGGGCCGTCCGAGGTCGCCATCGCCGGGGACATCGAAGCCGCGCTTGGCGGCGGCTGCCTCAACATGGCCGGCAAGATGAGCGTGCGCGAGCTGATGGCGCTGATCAAGCGCTGCGACTTCTTCATCAGCAACGATTCCGGCCCCATGCACATCGCCGCGGCCTTCGGGGTGCCGCTGGTGGCCATCTTCGGCTCGACCGATCACCGGACCACCTATCCCTTTTCGGAGAACAGCGTGCTGGTGCGCAAGGATATCGACTGCGCTCCCTGCCTGAAAAGGGAATGTCCGACCGACCACCGCTGCATGACGGCAGTGACGGCGGAGGATGTTGTGGATGCTGCGGAGAGGCTAAAGGCCGCCGTGGGCTAAGTAGTGGGCTAGGTGGTAAGCACGAGGTAACAACAGATCTATGCGGGTATTGATCGTAAAAGCGTCCGCCCTGGGCGACATCATCAACGCACTGCCGGTGCTCGACTACCTGAAACAGGCGTCTCCCAATGTGGAAATTGACTGGGTGGTGGAGGAACCGTTCCGGGAAATGCTGGAGGGAAACCCGCTTTTGAGCGAACTGCACACGGTGCGGACCAAGCTCTGGCGCCGGCACCCCTTCGCGGCCCAGACCCGGCGCGAGCTGGCGCAACTCAAAGAGACATTGCGCGCACGCGAGTACGACGTGGTTTTCGACATCCAGGGGAACCTGAAGAGCGGCCTGATTTGCTGGGCGACCGGCTGCCCGGACCGGATCGGCTTCGAAAAGTGCGACCTCCAGGAGTCGGTGAACGCGCTGTTCACCACGCGCCGGATACCGCTCAGGCGCCAGGACCGGCACGTGACCGAGAAATACCTGCGCCTGGTGAGCATCCCCTTCGCCAGGGATTTCCGCGACATGCAGCTCGGCTCGACCATCTGCACCTCCAAGGAGGACGACGCCAACGCCGAGGCGCTCCTGGCGACGCTCTCCGACGGTCTGGTCTTCCTGTTCCAATACGGCACCACCTGGCAGACCAAGTTCTGGAGCGAACAGAGCTGGACCGAACTCGGCCGCGCGCTTTTGGACCGCTTCCGCGACGCCAGCATCCTCTTTACCTGGGGCAACGAAACCGAACGCCGCGCGGTGACGGCGATCGCCACCGGCATCGGCGTGGGTAGCCGCGTGCTCGACCGCTATTCGCTCAAGGGCCTCACGGCGCTCTTGAAGCGGGTCGATCTGGTGGTCGGCGGGGACACCGGCCCGGTGCACCTGGCGGCGGCGGTCGGCACGCCGACGGTCTCCTTCTACCGGGCGAGCGACGGCGACAGCAGCGGACCGCGCGGCAGCCGCCACGTGGTGATCCAGTCGCCGCTGCACTGCACCCGCTGCTTTCGGACCCGCTGCGACAAGGACGCCATGTGCCGAAACTCCATCAAGGTGGAGGCGGTGTTCGCCGGGATCGTGAGGCTGCTGGCGGAGCCGTCATAAAGCGCGGGGACCGACGGAAATATCTTCTTGATGCGGTAGAGCGATGCTGCCGCTTATTCATCCCATGGACTGCCCCCTGACATGACCGACACGACGACCAGAGTACACATCATCGAGCCGACCCTGGCCAACGAGGCGGGCCACTGCCGAAGCTTCGTGGAGAGCGTCTGCGGGGCCGCCGCCGGCGGTTCCTGCCGGTTCGCGGTCTGGGGCGGGAAAAGCGCCGAGCTGCCGGGGGCCGCAGCCGGCAGGCTCACGGTCGAGCGCTTTTTCCATCGCAAGATCAGGCGGCTGCAGGAGTTCTTTTTGCTGCGCCGGCTTTTGGCCGGCGGGGAGAGGATCTTCATCTCCACGGCCGGCCGGGTCGACCTGGCGCTGCTGGACTGGGCCGCCTCGGCGCCCGTTCCCCCCGACCGGGTGTTCCTGTACTTTCACTGGGTGCGCCCGGACGCCAAAAAGCTGGCCTACTTCAGGAAGATCGCGGCCCGGCACCCGGAATTGGTGGTGATGGGACCCACCGCCAGCGTGGTCGAGGTCTTCGCCGCTTGCGGCTTCCGGCACTGCCACGTGGTCCCCTACCCGATCACGCCGCGCGCCGGCGAGGCGCAACCGTCGCTTCCCTTTCGGCACCTGTTGTTCGCGGGCGCGGCGCGCAAGGACAAGGGGTTCTCCCACGTGGTGCGGCTGCTGGCCCACATGCAGGAGCGCGGCCAGTCGCTGCCGGTCTCGCTGCAGACCTCGGCCGCCCATTACGACAAATACGACGAGGAGACCGCCGCCGCGCTGCAGTCGATCCCGTCCATCGGTTACCGGGCGCTTAGGCTTTCCCCGGAGACGCTCTCCGGCGAGGCCTACTTCGAGATGTTCCGGGGGAGCATCTGCCTGCAGCCCTACGACGCCCGGGCCTTCGCCGACCGCATCAGCGGCATCACGCTCGACGCCCTCTCCATGGGCGCCCCGCTGGTGACGCTTGCCTCCACCTGGATGTCGCGGGTGGTCGAGCGGTTCGAGGCGGGGGTGGTGATCGACCGGCCCGATCCGGAGCTGCTCCTGGAGGCGGCCGGCCGGATCATCGCCGATTACCCCCGCTACCGGGCCAACGCCTTGCGGGCCGGGGTCGCCTTGCAGCAGGAGCATAGCGCGAGCCACCTGCTGGGACTGTTGACCTCATGACGGCCGGGGCGGAGGAGGCCATGGTGAAACGACCGCTTTCCGCGGTGCTGATCGCGAGCAACGAAGCGCACAGGATCGCCGCCTGCCTGGAGAGTCTCGCCTTCGCCGACGAGATCGTGGTGGTCGACTCCGGGAGCAGCGACGGCACCCGGGAGATCGCCCTGCGCTACACGGACCGGGTGTTCGTCCATCCCTGGTGCGGCTTCGGCCCGCAGAAGCAGGCGGCGGTGGAGCTGGCCCGCCACGACATGGTGCTGAACGTGGACTGCGACGAGCGGGTGACCCCGGAGCTTGGCCGCGAGATCCTCGGCATCCTGTCCGGCGCGCGCTCGGCGGTGGCCTACCAGGTGCCGCGCCGCACCTTTTTGGGCGCGAAGGAAATCAAGCACTGCGGCTGGTACCCGGACCGGACGGTGCGGCTCTTCGACCGGCGGCGCGCCCATTTTGGCCCGGAACTGGTGCACGAGGGGGTGGTGGTGAACGGCGAGACCGGGCGCTGCCGGGAGCATTTGATGCACTACTCGTTTCAGGGGCTCGCCGATCTGCTGGTCAAGATGAACCGCTACACCGACCTCTCCGCCAGCCAGCTTTCGGCGAAGGGAAGATCGGCCTCGCTCTTCGACCTCACCCTGCGCCCTAGCGCCGCCTTCGCCAAGACCTACTTCCTGAAGTTGGGGTTTCTGGACGGCGTGGAGGGGTTCGAGGTCTCGGTGGCCAACGCCATGAGCACCTTCGTCAAATACATGAAACTGCGCGAACTCAACCGCGCGGCCGCCATCGGGAGAACATGAAAACGCTCGGAAGCTCGCCAGGCCCGATCCCGATGAAGATCGCCATCGTCAGACTCTCCTCGCTCGGGGACATCATCTTCTGCATGGCGGCCTTGCAGGTCATCAGGCGCCATCTCCCCGACTGCTCCATCACCTGGTTCGCCGACAGCAAGTTCGCCGATATCCTGGACCACCAGCGGGACCTGGCGCGGGTGGTGAAGATCGACCTGAAGGGACTGAAGAAATCGTTCTCCTGGAAAAAGCTGGGCGAAGAGTATCGGCAGGTGGCGCAAAGCGGTCCCTTCGACCTGGCGATCGACCTGCACGGCATGCTGAAATCGGCCCTGGTGGCGAGGAGGGTCGGGACCCGGACCGCGGGGTTCGCCCGCGACTGCGTAAAGGAGCCGCTGGCGACGCTCTGCTACGACGCCACCGTTTCGCTGCCGCTGGAGATGAACACCGTATTGCGCTACGCCACCCTCGCCGCCGGATCCCTCGGCATCTCTTTCGACGAGAGCGAACTGCGGCACAAGCAGCCCTTTCTCTTCTACGCCGAGGAGGACCGGGAGGCGACGCGGCCGTACTTTCGCTCGGACAAAAAGAACGTCATCCTGGTGGTCGGCTCCACCTGGGAGTCGCGCAACTACCCCAAGGAGAAGCTGGTCACGGTGGCCAACGCGCTTGGGGAAAACATACTCATCTGCCACGGCTCTCCCGCCGAGTACCGGGCGGCGAGCTTCATCGCCGAGCGCTGCGCCTTCGCCACCATCCTGCCGAAGCTGAACCTGAACCAGTTGAAGGCCGCCATCAGCGCCGCCGACCTGGTGATCGGCGGCGACACCGGGCCGACCCACATCGCCTGGGCCAACAACGTCCCCTGCGTGGTCCTCTTCGGCCCGACGCCGGCGCACCGCATCTATCCCGGTCCAAGGTGCAGGATACTCAAGTCGAGCTCGCAGGTCCGGGAGGCGAAGCTCGACAAGAACGACTTTTCCATCAACGAGTTGGCCGAGGAGCGCATCGTCGCCCTCGCGCAGGAGCTGCTTGCATGCTGATCATCGAATATGCCGCCTGAAAAGCGCTGGCTGATAATTTCCTATTTCTCCCGGATCGACGGCATGGCGTGCGCCCAGCATATCGACGACCGCATTCCCTACCTGAAGGCCAAGGGGATCACCCCCATCATGCTGACCGGCGTCTGCGGCGGGCGCTGGCCCGATCTGGCGCAGGGGCGGGCGCCGTCGGTTTCCCCCTCGGGGCTGCGTTTCGAGCTGCGGCACCTGCGGCGCGTAAGCGGGCTCTGGAAGCTGTCGGCGTCTTTGCTGCTGCTCCCGTTGCTCCCGTTCTACCTGCTGGAGAAGGCGATCATCGACCTGGACAGCCAGTGGTCCTGGTTCCCTCTGGCTTTTTTGCGCGGGCTGCTACTGTGCCGTCGCCACCGCCCGGAGGCCATCTACGCCACCGGCGGGGCGCCGAGCGCGCACCTGGCCGCGGCCTGGATTGCCCGTTGCACCGGCATCCCTTGGATCGCGGAATTCCAGGATCCCCTGGTGCATGAAGACTGGCTGCGCAGCAGGCGCGCGCTCAGGGTCTTTCGGTGGCTGGAGGCTCTGATCTGTCGAAACGCCGGCGCCGTGGTCTTCCTGACCGATGCCGCCCGGGACAACGCGGCCGCGCGCACCGGGCTCGGAGCACGCGGAGTCACCGCCTATCCGGGCGCCGACCCCGCCAACATGCCGGAGGTCGCTTACCTGCCGGGGCCGCATTGCCGCTTCGCGCATTTCGGCTCCTTTGGTGGCTCCCGCAACCTGAAGGTGTTTCTGCAAGGGCTGCAGGGCGCCCTGGCGGCGGCTCCGGAACTGGTGCCGCTGCTGCGGCTCGACCTTTACGGGACCTGCGACCGTCTTTCCCGCGAGTTGATCGGACAGTTCCCCCATCCCGAGGTGATCAGCGACCACGGCCGGGTGCCGCGCCGGGAGTCGCTGGTGGCCATGAAGCGCTGCGACGTGCTGCTGCTGATCCAGAACACCGAAGCGTTCTCGTCGGAGACCATTCCCTCCAAGAGTTACGAGTACATGCTGAGCGGGCGGCCGGTGCTGGGATTGCTGTTTCGCAACCCCGAGTTGGAGGGGATGCTGTGTCGCCGGGGCGACCTTGCCGTCGCCGCCGACCACCCCGGCCAGGTGCAGGCGGCGATCCTGGAGCTGGCGGAGTGCTGGCGTCGGGGAGAGCTCGGCCCGCGGCAGGACGCCTCGCCCTACACGGTTGAGCGCGCGGTGGACAGCGTCGCGCAACTGATCGAGAGCCTGGTCGCGCCCGCGCAGGCGCGCCAGCCCGGCCTCGGAAGGGACGAGGGGGCGGGCGTCGGGCGGGGGGGAAGTTGAGGTTTCGCACGGGCAAGGGGGAGGGGCCGTGGCCGTGGAATTCCGCCTGATCCTTGAGATGGCGGTAGCGCCCGGGCGAGTTTTCGGCTGCCGAATCAAACCGGACAGCGCCGAGGGGCAACCGACAAAAACGTGGACATTGTCGAGAAAATAGTCTAACTATACCTGCCACTTGTCGGCAAACACATAAACGCAAGGCAATAAACAATCAATGACATCCTGCTCGAAACACGCGAAACGCACCATAAAAACAATTTTGATCATCAACATCCGCCTGATCGGCGACGTGATTCTGACTACGCCGCTGATCGGCCTGCTGAAAGAAGCGTATCCCGATGCCGCCATCGACCTGCTGGTCAACCGCGGCACCGGCGAGTTCCTGGAAAAAGACCCGCGGGTGCGGGGCGTGATCTATTCCAACGGCGATGCCCAGTCGGGCGGCGGCCGCACCGGCTCCGGGTATTTACTGAAGCTGTTTCGCCGCTACGATCTGGCGATCAACCTGAACGCCTCCGACCGTGGCAACATCGCCGCCCTGGTCGCCAGCCGAGGTTGGCGCGTCGGGATTTACTTCGGCGACCGGTTCTGGAAGGATTTTTGGAAACGCCTGCTCTTCAGCCACCCGATCCCCTACCCCTTTCCGATCCATTATGCCCGTCTCTGCCAGGTGGTCGCGCAACGGCTTGGGCTGGCGGTCGCCAATCTGGAGGCGAAGGTCTACTGGGACCGGGAGGACGAGGCGAAAGTTGCCGGGCTGCTGGCGGCGCGCGGAGTGCAGGGAGAGTATTTCGTGGTGCACCCCTTCGCCCGCTGGCGCTACAAATATTGGCAGCCGGAGAAGTTCGCCGCCGCAAGCGACGCTATCGCCGATCGTTACGGCCTGCAGCCGGTGTGGACCTCGTCGCCGGCCGCCGAGGAGCGCCAGGAGCTGGCTGCCGCCGCCGCCCTGTGCCGCGTCGCGCCGGCGCTGATCCCCGGGGAGTTGAACCTCAACCAGATCACCTGTCTCCTTTCGGGGAGCGCGTTTTACCTGGGGCTGGATACGGCGATCAGCCACCTGGCGGCGACCACCGGCATAGCCATGGTCGCCCTCTACGGCCCGACCATCACCACCATGTGGTCCCCCTGGAACAACCGCGGCCCGGTCGCCCAGCAGTGCCCGCTCCCCCGAGGGAGACAGCGCAGCGGTTCCATCATAGTCTTGCAAAAGGAGCTGCCGTGCGTTCCCTGCGGCCAGGCGGGATGCAACGGCGACGGCTTGGAGCCCCCCTGCATGCTCGACATCGAGGTGGCGGAAGTGTTGTCCGCGGTCTCGGAACTGCTGGGGCCGGGGCGCCAGCAGCAGAAATCAGTCAGTAACGGGGGGGTGCATCGTGATTGAGTCCTTGCTAAGGGAGCATCTCGCCGGTTTTCGCGCCGGCCGCGTACTGGATGTCGGCCCGGGGTACAGCGCGTTCAGTCGCCTCGCCGCAGCGACAACCGGCGCCACTTCGGTGACCTACATCGACTGCAATCCGGACGTTCTTGCCTGGCAGTCGGCCGAATGCGGCAAGCGCGGCCTCCAGGCGGAATGCCTGCAGTTCCCGCTGCAGCCGGCCGCGCTCGCCGCGCTGACCGGAAGCTACGACCTGATCCTTTGCATGGAGGTCTTCGAGCATCTGGCCAATGCGGAGGTAATTCTCGCCGTGTTGGTGCAACATCTCTCCGTTGGGGGGCGCATGGTGGTCACCGTGCCGACCAAACGTTCGGAACAATGGCTGAAACGGATCAATCCGGAGTACATGGAGAACGATCCCTACGGGCACGTACGGCAATTCGACGAGGAAGGGCTGCGGGGGCTGATCGGGCAAAGCGGTCTGCAAACGGTGCTCTTTCTCCCGACCCAGTCCCACTTTTTCGTTGCCCATACCTGGTTCTTCGGCACCAGAATGCGGGTCGAGGAGTCGACCGGGAAGATCTTGACCAAGGGGATACGCGGTTTCGTGGGCCGGAAGCTTTTCAAATTCACCAAGGCGTTGTTTCGCCTCACCGGACAAAAGCGCTGGAACGCGCTATTGCCAAGAAACTACTTCGTGGTCGCGGAAAAACGAGGCTGAACCACGGCAACCCGTGCGGCAACAGCGCGCCACGCGGCGGGAGAGGAAACAAGATGCTGGAAAAAAAGAGAACGGCCTTGGCACTTCGCCACGCGGATGTCGCGACAGCCTGGCGCGCCCCGGAGCAGTCATGAATCTGGTTTTCGAGGCGTCGGTGCTGGAATTGCCTTTTACCGGCATCGCCAAGACCTCGCTCATGCTCTATCAACAATGCCTGGCCCTGGACCCGGCGCTGACCATAACCGGGGTGCAGCGCTAGGCGTCGTCTGTCCGCGTGCCGGCCGGCATCAGGGTGGTGCGCTGCGGCAGGCTGTTCTCCGCCAGCCGTTGGCGCTCCTTCAGCCTTCCCCGTCAGATAAAAAGTCTGGGAGCCACGGCCGTGCACTTTCCCTGGAGCGGCGGCATACCGGAAAACCTCGGCGATCGCACCGTTGCCATGACGCTGCACGACGTCCTGCCCCTGGAAATTCCCGGCTGCTTCAAGAACCCCCAGGATGAGGAGCGCTACCGGTTCGACCGGCAACGCGATATAGATCGCTGCCAGGTGGTCTTCACCGATTCGCACTATTCGAAACTGCAGATCGAGAAAAATTTCAGGCTGCAAAGCGAGCCGGTGGTGAATTACTTTGGCCCCACGCTGGCTGAGGGGAGCGGAGCCGCGGCTGAGCCTGCCGCCGGCAAAGAGCCGTATTTCGTTTACCTCGGCGGCTATGACCGGCGCAAGGGGATCGAAGAGCTGCTCGATGTTTTCCTGGAGTTGCATCGACAAGGCAAACTCAACGGCAGGCTGCTGCTGGTGGGCAAATCTCATTACTTCTCGGACCGGCTGCGCAGGTTGATCGAGGAGGGAACCGCGACCGGCATCGTGCGGGAAATGGGTTACCTGCCCGACGCCGAACTGGTGGGCGTGCTGAAAAACGCCCAGGCGCTGGTCTACCCGTCGCGCTACGAAGGGTTCGGCCTACCGCCGCTTGAGGCGATGAACGTCGGCTGTCCGGTGATCACCACCTCTCGTACCTCGATTCCCGAGATCTGCGGCGAGGCCGTGCTCTATATCGACCCGGCCGATGGACACGACTTCGGCCGGGCGCTTTGCTCCATTGAGAACGAGCCGGAGCTGCGAAATAACCTGCGCGCGGCCGGACGGTTGCAGGCGGCGAAGTTCACCTGGCGGAAGTCCGCCGAAACCTTTATCGACAACCTGAAGCGCGCCTCCGTCGCCGGGAAGAGACCATGATTATCGCCTGTGAGCCGATTTGCCGAGGTTTTGAGCACGCTACCGTCAATGCCGGGCTGCTGGCGGTGATAGCGGAGGCGTTTCCCGCGGAGCAGCTGTTGTTTCTCGCCGAGGAAGGGCAGCTAAGCCGGGTGCGGGTCGACCTGCAACAGCAGCAAAGAAGCGGCATCAGCTACGAACCGTTGACCCTCCAGTCCGGCAAGGCGGAGATGTCGGAGCGTTTCCGCAACGAGTCGCAGCTGGTGGCGGGCCTGTTCGAGCGGGTGCGGGAAAGCGGCGGTTCCTTGCTGATCTTCACCTGCATCAGCGAGGTGACGCTGCGGGCCATCAAGGAGCAGTTGAAAAGGTTCCCCCGGATCCATTGCGTGGCGGTGCTGCACGGGGTGCTGGCCTCGGTGGTGAAGCGCCCCTCCTGGTTTCCCTGGAAGAACAAGTACACCTTCAGGACGTGGTTCCTGCAGGACAATTCGCCGCAGCTCACCTACCTGGTGCCCGGCGAGTCGATCGAGCAGGAGGTCGTGTCGCGCTTCCCGGCATTACAGCCTTATCTGATCAGCATCGACATGCCGTACTGTTTCGCCGCCGAGAAAGAGCACCTCCCCTTCACCGAGGGTACGGTGACCTTCGGCGCGCTGGGGGTGCTGCGCAAGGTCAAAGGTTCCCACGAGTTTCTCCGGCTGGCTCGGGAAGTCCGGCAACAGGCGACCCCCTGCCGCCCTGAATTCGTCTGCGTGGGACCGATCGTCGACAAGAAACTGCGCAAGCTGATCACCGACGACGTCTCCATACCCTCGCCGGACGCGCCCTTGCCCGCGGAACTCTTCGAACGGCATGTGCGCCAGCTTGACTACGCCGTTTTTCTGCATGCCTCGGAGACCTACACCTTCGGCGTGAGCGGCGTGCTTTTGGATTCTTTTTCCTATTTAAAGCCCATCATCGCCCTGAAAAACCCGTGCATGTCCTATTACTTCCGGCGCATGGGCAATATCGGCTATCTGTGCGACGATTACGAGCAGTTGAAGCAGGTGGTGCTGCGGTTGCTCGACAACCCGCCGCGGGAGGAATATCTGGCGCAAGTGCGAGCTCTCAAGGCGGGAAGGGAGACCATGACCACGCCGTCCACGGCCGCCATGCTGCGCGACAAGTTGACCGAGCGCGGGGCGTGCTGAAAGAACATAGAGCTTCTGAAAAGTACAAACAGCAGCACCATGACCATGCAATCGATTCGCAACAAATACAGGAGGCAGCATGCATCTCACCTATAGAAAAAGCTGCAGGGTTTGCGGCTCCACGGCGCTGACGCCGGTAATCAACCTCGGCGAGCAGAACCTGCAGGGATCCTTCGTCAAGCCGGGCAAGGAGATGCCCCCCACCCGCACCATCCCCATGTCACTGGTGCGCTGCGACCCGACCCGCGACGAGAAGGCCTGCGGCCTGTTGCAGATGGAGCACACCGTTCCCCCGGAGATCCTCTATTCCGCCTATTGGTACCGCTCCGGCACCAACGCCACCATGCGCAACCATTTGAAGGGGATAGTCGACGCCGCCTGCGCCATCCTCGGCCGCAACCACGGCCGGGTGCTGGACATCGGCTGCAACGACGGCACCCTGCTCGCCAACTATCCGGCCGGCTTCGAGAAGTTCGGCGTCGATCCCTCGGACGTGGCGCAGGAGATCGACCAGTCGGCCGCGACCGTGGTGCAGGATATCTTCCCGTCCGCCGAGCTGCTGTCGCTTCTTTTGGGCAACAAGCTGGACATCATCACCTCGATCGCCATGTTCTACGACCTCGAGGACCCGATCGCCTTCACCACCGGCATCAAGGACGCGCTCTCCCACGACGGCGTCTGGATCTTCGAGATGTCCTACATGCCGACCATGCTGAAGATGACCTCCTACGACACTATCTGTCACGAGCATCTTGAGTACTACAGCCTGGCGGTGATCGAAAACATACTCTCCCGCAGCGGCCTCAAGGTGTTCAACGTCGAGCACAACGACATAAACGGCGGCAGCCTGCGCTGCTATGCCACCCACGCGGAGAACTTCTCCTATAAAAAGGAGCTGTACCAGAACAACCTCAATGCGCTGCACCAGGAGGAGTTCGACCTGATGCTCGATACCGACAAGCCCTACAAGCACTTTCAGGACCGGATCAACGTGCACCGGGAGGAACTGCTGTCGCTTTTGAAGAACCTGAAAAAGGCGGGCAAATCGATCCACATCTACGGCGCGTCGACCAAGGGGAACACCATCCTGCAATGGTGCGGCATCGACAATCGGATCATCGACTACGCGGCGGAGCGAAACCCCGACAAGTACGGCGCCTTCACGCTGGGGACGGACATTCCCATCATCAGCGAGGCCGATTCCCGCGCCATGAAGCCGGACTATTACCTGGTCCTCCCCTGGCACTTCAAGGAAGAGTTTATCGAGCGGGAAAGGGAGACGGTGGAGGCCGGCACCGGGCTGATCTTCCCTCTGCCGAGCATCGAGATCATCACCAGGATAGGGTCCGACAAACCGTGAAGGCGTTGATTTTCGGCATGAACGGGCAGGACGGCCACTACCTGGCCGCCCTTTGCCGCAGCCGCGGCATGGAGGTGGTCGGCGTGTCGAGGAGCCCGGGCGACTGGCTGCAGGGCGACGTCGCCGACCTGGAGCTGGTCGAGGGGCTGATCGGCGCGCACCGGCCGGAACTGGTATTCCATCTGGCCGCCAATTCGACCACGCGCCACGACGCGCTCTTCGAACACCACCGCACCATCGGCCAGGGAACGCTGAACATCCTGGAATCGGTGCGGCGCCTGGCTCCGCAGGCCCGCGTCTTTCTGACCGGCTCCGGCCTGCAGTTCGTCAACACCGGCGCGCCCATCGCCGAGACCGACCCCTTCGACCACGGCAGCAGCTACGCTGTGGCGCGCAACTACTCGGTGCAGGCCTCCCGCTACTTTCGCGGGCTGGGGGTGCAGAGCTACGTGGGATACCTGTTCCACCACGAGAGCCCGCTGAGAAAGCCCAACCACGTGAGCCAGAAGATCGCCCTGGCCGCGCTCAGGATCGCCGCTGGGAGCGGCGAGACCCTCGACCTGGGGGACCTCACCACCCGCAAGGAGTGGACCTTCGCTGGCGACGTGGCCGAGGCCATGCTGACCTTGGTCGACCAGGACGAGGTGCACGAGGCGACCATAGGCTCGGGCGAGGCGCACAACATCGCCGAGTGGGTCGAGGCCTGTTTCGGCCTGGTGAATCTGGACTGGCGCCGGCACGTCACCGGCATCGAAGGGTTCAGCGCCGAATACCCGGTGCTGCTATCCGACCCCCGCACCATCAGCGGCCTCGGCTGGCGGCCCCGTGTGGCTTTCGGCGAGCTGGCGGCGCTGATGATGGGCAAATATCGAGTACCTGGAGTTTAGTGATGAAAGTATCTGCATTCACCATTGTAAAAAATGCGGTTTTGCTGGAATACCCGGTCGTCGAGTCGATCCTTTCCATCCTTCCCATTGTCGACGAATATGTGGTGCTGATCGGAAAATCCGATGACGACACCTTGGAGCGGGTAAAAGCCATTGGCAGTCCCAAGATCAGGATCGTGGAAAACGAATGGCGCGACGACAAGAAAACCGGCGGGGAGTTCTTCAGCGACCTGACCAACGTGGCGCTGGAAGAGTGCACGGGCGACTGGGCGTTTTACCTGCAGGCGGACGAGGTGCTGCATGAAAAAGATCTTCCCCGCCTGCGCAGCATCATGGAGCAGCAGTTGGACAACCCGCAGACGCTGGCGATCTCGCTGAGGATTCGCAATTTCCATGGCGATTACCAGACCTTCAATCCCTACTCGCATCGCCACGCCATCCGCATCATCAGAAACAACGGCGAAATGATCAGCGTCGGCGACGCGGTGACCTTCACCTTGAAGTCCTCCGCCGAGAAGCGCACCATCCAGAGCCTGATCCCGGAGAAAATCATCTCCATCAGGGACATGTACATATTCCATTACTCCTGGGTCAAGGACAAGCGCGCTCTCTTGAAGAAGGACAACCTGATGCGGGTGCACTATCAGGGCGAGGACGTTTCGCTGGTCAACGACTACAAACTTGATTTCTGGTACAAGCGTTTCCGAGGCTCGCATCCCAAGGTGATGGAAAAACGGATTGCCGAATTCCAATCGCCGTTTCCCCCCTATCCGAATCGCTGGCTGCTGCCCAAGTTTTATCTGCACCTGTTTCGCCACGGCTATAAGGGGTAAGAGACCGACGCCGGTACGACGGCCTCGGACAGCCGCCCCCTTCTGTGGCCGCCGCGGCCGGCGTCCGACGCACGGGCCTCCCGTGCCCCGTGCCCTGTGCTCCGTGTACGGGAGCTATCCTCGACCGCGGGCGAAAAGTGAGAACTTCATGATCAAGATCCTGTCCATATTCGGCACCCGGCCGGAAGCGATCAAAATGGCGCCCGTGGTGCGGGAACTGATGCGTCATCCCGACCGTTTCGTCAGCCGGGTCTGCGTCACCGCGCAGCACCGCCAGATGCTCGACCAGGTGCTGAACCTGTTCGAGATCCGCCCGGATCACGATCTGGACGTCATGCGGCCGGGACAGGACCTTTACGACGTGACCAGTAACGTGCTGCTGGGGTTGAAACCGGTTTTGGCCGCCGAACGCCCCGACCTGGTGCTGGTGCACGGCGACACCACCACGACCATGACCGCCGCGCTGGCGGCCTACTACAGCCGCATCCCGGTCGGCCACGTCGAGGCGGGGCTGCGCACCCACAACAAGTTCGCCCCCTTCCCCGAGGAGATCAACCGCCAGGTATGCGGCGTGCTGGCCGACCTCCATTTCGCCCCCACCGAGGCGGCCCGCCGCAACCTGCTGCAGGCCGGGGTGGCCGCGGACTCGATTCACGTCACCGGCAACACCGTGGTGGATGCGCTGCTGTCGGTATCGGCCCGCATCGCCTCGGAGCCGGCGCTGCAAAAGAGCTTCGCCGAACAGTTCCGCTTCCTGGACGCCGGCAAGCGGCTGATCCTGGTGACCGGGCACCGCCGGGAGAATTTCGGCGAGGGGTTCGAAAACATCTGCCGGGCGCTGGCCGAGATCGCCGGCCGGCACCCGGACAGCGAGATCCTCTATCCGGTTCACCTGAACCCCAACGTCCAGGAACCGGTCAAGCGCCTTTTGGGCGGCGGCGCGCTTCGCAACGTGCATCTGATCGAGCCGGTGGACTATCTCCCCTTCGTCTACCTGATGAGTCGGGCGTATCTGATCATCACCGACTCCGGCGGCGTGCAGGAGGAGGCCCCCTCGCTGGGCAAGCCGGTGCTGGTGATGCGCGAGACCACCGAGCGTCCCGAGGCGGTCGCCGCCGGCACCGTGCTGCTGGTCGGCACCGATCGGGAGCGCATCGTGGCCGAGGCCGGCCGCCTGCTGGACGACCCCTCCGTCTACCGGCAGATGAGCCTGGCGCACAACCCCTACGGAGACGGACGGGCCGCCGCCCGCATCGTCGATATCCTCGGGCGCCAAGCGGCGCGCTGACGGTACTGCCATGACAACCACCTGATATAACTATGCCTTTCAACTCACTTAAATACTTCCTGTTCTTACCGGTTGTCTATTTCCTCTACTACTTTGTAGGTGAACGGGCGCGTTGGTGCGTTCTGTTGGCGGCCAGCCTGTTATTCTACGCCGCTCTGAACGTGCCGTACTTGCCGGTCGTGCTGGGGTTGGTGGCCGTGACAACCTACGCATTCGGGATCTGGCTTGATGAGGCTGAGTCCCCAAAGGCAAAGCGTGCTCTGCTATGGGGTGGCGTTGCGGCTAATGTGGCAATACTGGTGGTAATGAAATACCTGCCTTTTCTTTCGGAGAACCTGAAGTTACTTTCAACTCTCCTGTCAATAGATACCCAGGTGCAACCGGTCAAAGTATTTGTCGCCATCGGCGTCTCTTATTATGTCTTCCAGGCCATATCTTACCTGTTCGACATCTATCTCGACATAGAGAAGTCAGAGAGGCATTTTGGTTACTTCGCGTTATATCTCTCGTTTTTTCCCAAACTGTTGCAGGGACCGATTGAACGGGCGGGGGATCTGATCCCGCAACTGAAGAACAAATACGAGTTCGATTATGAGAACGTGCGCTTCGGTCTGCTGCTGTTCACCTGGGGCTTGTTCAAGAAGGTCGTGATTGCCGACCGCCTCGGGCTTTACGTCGACCACGTCTACAACGATGTGCATGCTTTTGCCGGATTGCCTCTCCTCGCAGCAACCTACGCCTATGCTTTCCAAATTTACATGGACTTTTCCGGCTATACCGACATGGCCCTTGGCAGCGGCCTGCTCTTCAATATCAATCTGACCCAGAACTTCAACAGTCCCTACCTTGCCACCTCGGTGGCTGATTTCTGGAGACGGTGGCACATCAGTTTTTCCCGCTGGATACTCGACTACGTCTTCAAGCCGCTGCAGATGCAGTGGCGCAACTGGAAAAACTGGGGTACCGCTACGGCGCTGGTGGTGGCTTTTCTGGTGTCGGGAATCTGGCACGGCGCAAGCTGGGGGTTTGTCATCTGGGGTGGATTGCATGGCTTGTACATGGGATGTTCCGTGTTTTACCGGCCCTACCAGAAGAAACTGCATAAAGCGCTGGCTGTAGAGAAGACACGGTTCCTGAAAGGTTGGCAGATTTTCGTTACCTTCAACATGGTGAGTGTTGCCTGGGTCTTTTTCAGGGCTGCAAATCTAGCGGATGCGAAATACGTAATAACCAACATGTTCCACGGCATCAAGAATCTCGGTTTGGGAGAGTTTCTGTTGTCGCAAGGAAGAGCCTGCCTGAACGAATTGATAGCTTCAATTGCCATCGCCTTGATTTGCGGAAGGCTGTTTACCGAGAAAGGACGGCAAACAAATATTTTGGTGCGATTCGCGGTTTACGCAGCCGTAGTGTTGGCATGCCTGAACTTTGGCATTTCTAAAGAGGCTAAATTTATTTACTTCGTGTTTTGATCGGGATTTATGCCTAAATTATTTCAAAAATTAGCCGTACTGTTCTTATTGGTTGCGATTGTTCAAATTTCTACCGGCTTTCAGCATTGTCCTCCTGAATTGCGTTCGGTGATGAAATCCAACAACTGCGAAAACAACATAGTGTATTTAGGAGATAGCACGACATATAGTTGCAGTGTCGACGATTCGGATAAAAGATCGATCCCGACATGCCTTCAGGACGCTATCAACGAAAGAGTAGTAGGTATCACTCACGGTGCCTATCATCTCGGCGTGTATGAAGACTTCGTGAAGTATTTGATCGAGCATCGACGGCCCAAAGCCATTATCGTACCGATAAACATGAGATCCTTCTCTGCGGAATGGGATACACGTCCTGAATATCAATTCAAAAAGGAATCTTTACTGTTGAAGTTAGGGATTATTTTCGCACCGTTTTATAAGCCTTTCAGTATTTACACCGATTATTTCAATGACTTCGCGAATAAAGATACATGGCTCGATTCGAACGTTTACGATAACGATACACTTGCCGGAAAAGTGAAGGATTTCGAAAAAATCGGGGGCAAAGACATAAATGATCTGGACATGAAGAAGAAAATCGTCTTCCTGTACAGATACCACTTGATGGTCGGGCATCGGAAGCTAAAGGCCTTAAACGAAATCTGCCTCTTGGCCAAGAGATCGAACGCGAAAATCTTGTTTTACGTAACGCCTGTGGATTTTGCTTATATAGATGGTGTTTACGCAGGGACAGGCGATTTGGTTGATAAAAACGTCGGCGTGGTAAAAAACATAATTTCAAATAACGGCCTGCCTGTGCTGGATCTCTCCCACTCGATTCCTTCGGAATTTTTTGACTGGAAAGTCAACGGCTTCCCCAACGAGCACATGAATCAAAAAGGTAGAACGTTCGTGGCAAATGCCTTGTCGAAAGAGCTCGTCGCAATGGGACTCGACGAATCTAAAGGTCATTCCAAGTAACGGCACGCGAGGCTGAACCAAAAATGCCGCGACTCGAAGAACCGAGGCCCGCGGATCTTCGCAGGTAACGACAGATGTTTCGCAGCCACGGCCTTCCGGAAATTCATCTGATCTGCGGCATGACCCCATTAGCGCGGCTCTTCGCTGCGGAGCGTTTCGATAAGGTGGCGGGGTGCGCAGGATGTAAAGCGGCAGCAACTAAATCTAGTTGCTGAGTTCCCCTTTTCAAGCTAGGATGCAATCATGAGTCGGCGTGAAAAACAGTTGCAGCGGTTTTTGACGAAGCCGGCCGATTATTCTTGGGGGGAGCTAAAGAGCCTTCTAGAGGGGCTTGGCTATGCCATGGCTGCCGCCGGGAAATCAGGCGGCTCGCGGGTCAAGTTCCTTCATCCCGAACACCCGCCGATAATCCTGCACAAGCCCCACCCCACGCCAATCTTGAAGTGTTACCAAGTGGAGCAGCTCGTCGAATTTCTCCAAAAGGAAGGGTTGCTATGAAAGACACCCTAAAATATAAAGGCTATTTTGGATCGGTGCACTATAATCCGGAAGACCGCATCTTTTACGGCAAAATTGAATTCATCCGCTCGCTGGTGAGTTACGAGGGGCGGGATGCAGACTCTCTTGAGTCCGCGTTCAAAGAAGCGGTGGAGGATTACCTGTCAACCTGCGCCGAGTTGGGGAAGGAGCCGGAGAAACCGCTCAAGGGTTCGTTCAACGTGCGCGTCGCGCCCGAACTGCACGAGCGCGCCATGATCGCGGCGGCGCGGGACGGCATGACCTTGAACCGGTTCGTGGCCGAAGCCTTGCGCAAAGCGGTTGAGCGCTGAACGGTTTTCTTTTCCCGACGATTTGACTCCCCTTGATGTACATGGTAATTTGTACTCCTTCGCTAAAGAAATTGCTCGCTTACGAACATGTCAGTTGTGCCTGGTGGGGAGATCATGGAAAAGATACTGGTTACCGGCGCCGCCGGCTTCATCGGCTTCCATCTGAGCAAAAAGTTGCTGGACCAGGGTTTTCAGGTGCTGGGGCTCGATAACCTCAACGACTACTACGACGTCAACCTGAAACTGGGAAGGCTTTCGCAGCTGGAAGGGCGGGATGGCTTCCGTTTCCTGAAACTGGAGTTGGCCGACCGCGATGCCGTAGCGGGGCTCTTCGCCGAGGAGCGTTTCGACAAGGTGGCGCACTTAGCGGCGCAGGCCGGGGTGCGCTACTCGCTGGTCAACCCCTACGCCTACATCGACGGCAACATCCAGGGCTTTCTCAATATTCTGGAGGGGTGCCGCCACAACCGGGTAAAGCACCTGGTTTATGCCTCCTCCAGTTCGGTCTACGGCGCCAACACCGCCATGCCCTTCTCGGTGCACCACAACGTGGACCATCCGGTCTCCCTTTACGCCGCCACCAAGAAGTCCAACGAGCTGATGGCCCACAGCTACGCGAGCCTGTTCGGCATCCCGACCACGGGGCTGCGCTTCTTCACCGTTTATGGACCGTGGGGGCGGCCGGACATGGCGCTTTTCCTGTTCACCAAGGCGATCCTGGAAGGCCGGCCGATCGACATCTTCAACCACGGCAAGATGCAACGGGATTTCACCTTCGTGGACGACATCGTGGAGGGGGTGGCGCGGGTGCTGCAGCGCGTGCCCCAGGGAGATCCCGCCTGGAGCGGCGAGCGTCCCGATCCCGGGACCAGCTACGCGCCGTACCGGCTGTACAACATCGGCAACAACGCGCCGGTCGAGCTTTTGCGCTTCATCGAGGTGCTGGAGACGACGCTGGGCAAAAAGGCGCAAAAAAACCTGCTTCCCATCCAGTCCGGAGACGTGCCGGCCACCTATGCGGATGTCGACGACCTGATGGCGGACGTCGGTTTCAAACCCTCCACCTCGATCGAAGCCGGCATCGAGCGCTTCGTGGCTTGGTACCGGCAGTATTACCGGGCTTGAGAAGCCTGCCGGCCCGCCGACCCGCCTGTCTGCCGCCTCCTCAGCCCCACTTCGTCGCATCGCTTTCCCCCTCCCGACCCCTCCCCCCCCCCGGGGGAGGGACGACAGCTCTCCCCGCCGGGGCGAGCAGCCGGTTCCCGTTTTTTCTTGAAGAACCGGTAATTATTTCGTAATATGCGATGTTTGTGCCAGCCTTGATGTCGTCGTCTCCCGGCGCAACCGGCCGCAAAGGAAAGCTATGAAATACGCACCGCTGGATTTTTCAGGCATCGTCACCTACCCGATCGGGGAGCGCAACAACAAGGTCAGCGTCGCCAACGATTTCGCCGCGCCGGTCGAGGCCGGCATGAGCGTGGCGGGGCTGTTGGCCGCCCTCCCCAAGCAACTTGGTTCGCAATCGCTGTTGAAGGTGATCGACGCCATAGTCGCCGCGCGGGAAAAGGGGAAGCCGGTGGTGATGGCGATGGGGGGGCACGTGATCAAGTGCGGCCTGCAGCCCGTGCTGAAGTCGCTGATCGAGGCGGACGTGGTGACCGCGGTGGCCTTGAACGGCGCCGGTTCCATTCACGATTTCGAGATCGCCTTGATCGGGGCCACCAGCGAGGATGTGGGGGCCGTGCTGCACGCCGGCACCTTCGGCATGGCGGAGGAGACCGGTGCGCAGATCAACGCCGCGCTGAAAAGCGGGGTCGCGGCGGGGCTTGGGCACGGCGAGTCGCTGGGCCGGATGATCCTGGATCGGGAGCTTCCCTTTCGAGAGCAGAGCCTGATGGCCGTTTGCGTGCGGCGCGGCATACCCGTGACCGTGCATGTGGCCATCGGCACCGACATCACCCATCAGCATCCCTCGGCCGACGGCGCGGTGCTGGGCGCCGCCAGCTACACCGATTTCAAGATCCTCACCTCCGTGGTCTCCCAGTTGGGAGACGGCGGCGTCTATCTGAACGTGGGGAGCGCCGTTTTGCTCCCCGAGGTGTTTTTGAAGGCGCTTTCCATAGCGCAGAACCTGGGGCATCACGTCGATCATTTCACCACGGCCAACTTCGACATGCAGCAGCACTACCGTCCGCTGGTGAACGTAGTGAAGCGGCCGACCTCCGGCGAGAGCCGGGGCTACACCGTCACCGGCCATCACGAGATCATGATCCCGCTTTTGGCCGCCGGCATCCTGGACAAAATAAAAAGCGGCTGACAGCGAGTTTGACCAGTCGGAACAGTCGGACCAGTCGGACCAGTCGCCGGTGGAGATCCCATGGAAAGAAGAGAAGTCGAATCGTTTTTCGAGAAAGCCGCTTCGGTGCGCGCGCTGGTGATCGGCGACCTGATGCTGGACGAGTACCTGTGGGGCAAGGCCGAACGCATTTCGCCGGAGGCGCCCGTGCAGGTGGTCGAGGTGACCCGCGAGGACCTGCGCCTGGGCGGCGCCGGCAACGTGGTGCACAACCTGGCGGCCCTGGGATGCAGCGTCTCGGTCTGCTCGGTGATCGGCGCCGACGAAAACGGCGCGCTCTTGCGCCGCGCCTTCGAGGCCAAGGGGGTGGACCTGGAGGGACTCTTCGAGGACCCGCAGCGCAAAACCAGCAAGAAAACCCGGGTGATCGCCGCCAACCAGCAGATCGTGCGCATCGACCGCGAAACCAAAGCGCCGGTCGACGCCGGTTGCGAGGGGGAGATGCTGAGCTACATCTCCGCCTGCTGCGGCAGCTTCGACGTCATCGTGGTCTCCGATTATCTGAAGGGGGTGCTCACCCCGGCGGTGCTCTCCGCCCTCTGCCTGGCCGGCAGATCCCTCGGCATCCCGGTGGTGGTGGATCCCAAGGGGAACGACTACGGCAAGTACCGCGGCGCCACCCTGCTCACGCCCAACCGCAAGGAGGCGGAGATCGCCTCGGGGATCGCCATCACCGATCTCCCGTCGCTGGAAGCGGCCGCCGCCAGGCTGTTGGCGGAGCTGGCCCTCGACGCGCTGCTGATCACCAGGAGCGAGGCAGGCATGTCGCTCTTCCCGGCCGAAGGCCCCGCGGTGCACATCCCGACGGTGGCACGCGAGGTCTTCGACGTCACCGGCGCCGGCGATACCGTGATCTCGGTGCTCTCCCTGGGATTGGCCTGCGGGCTCCCTCTGGCCGACGCGGCCTGGGTGGCCAACGTGGCGGCCGGCATCGCCGTCGGCAAGCTGGGCACCTCCACCGTCACCCCGCAGGAGATCGTGGCCGAGGTGGGGCACGGCCTGAAGGACAGCGACTCCAAGATCAAGAACCTGGACGTCCTGGCGCACCTGATCGCCCGGGAGCGCTCCCGCGGCAAACAGGTGGTCTTCACCAACGGCTGCTTCGACCTGCTGCACGTGGGCCATGTCAAGTACCTGCAAAAAGCCAGGACGCTCGGCGACCTGCTGGTCGTGGGACTCAATTCCGACGCCTCCGTCAAGCGCCTGAAGGGGGAACTGAGACCGCTGATCGAGGAATCGGAGCGCGCCCACATCCTGGCGGCGCTGGATTGCATCGATTACCTGGTGATCTTCGACGAGGACACCCCCCTCAAGGTGATCGAGGCGCTGGCCCCGAACGTGCTGGTGAAGGGAGGGGACTACAGCGTGGACGAGGTGGTGGGGCGCGAGTCGGTCGAGGCGAGCGGAGGCCGGGTGGAACTGGTCCAGTTCGTGGACGGCAGGTCCACCAGCCGGATCATCGAGAAAATCCTCGCCTCCTACTGAAAGCGCGGGAGACAACACCGGGTTTTCCTTGCGATTGCCCGTCGGCTCATGTATTTTTGAAAGATTAATTTTGTTTTCCGGAGGATTCATGAAAAAAGCGCTGATCACTGGCATCACCGGGCAGGACGGCTCCTACCTTGCCGAACTGCTCCTCGGGAAGGGATATGAAGTGCACGGTATGATCCGGCGTTCGTCGTCCTTCAACACCGGCCGGATCGACCATCTTTACCACGATCCCCACGAGTCGGGGACGCGGCTTTCCCTCCATTACGGAGACCTGAACGACGCCAGTTCCATCAACCGTCTGCTGCGCGAGCTGCGTCCGGACGAGATCTACAACCTGGGCGCCCAAAGCCACGTGCGCGTCTCGTTCGACGTGCCGGAGTATACCGGCGAGGTCGACGCGCTGGGCACGGTGAGGCTGTTGGAGGGGATCCGGGAGACCGGGCTCGACACCCGTTTTTACCAGGCTTCCTCCTCGGAGCTGTACGGCAAGGTGGTGGAAACCCCGCAGCGCGAGACCACCCCCTTCTATCCGCGCTCGCCCTACGCCTGCGCCAAGGCCTACGCCTTCTACATCACGCTCAATTACCGCGAGAGCTACGACATGTTCGCCTGCAACGGCATCCTCTTCAATCACGAATCCCCCCGCCGCGGCGAGACCTTCGTGACCCGCAAGATCACCAGGGCCGCGGCCCGGATCAAGCTCGGCCTGCAGGAGTGCCTCTATCTGGGCAACATCGACGCCCAAAGGGACTGGGGCTTTGCCGGAGACTACGTGGAGGGGATGTGGCGCATGCTGCAGGCGGAGCGCGCCGACGATTACGTGATCGCCACAGGCGAGACCCACAGCGTCCGCAAGTTCGCGGAGCTGGTGTTCGGCCGCCTGGGCATGCCTTTGAGCTGGCGTGGCGAAGGGGTGCAGGAGGAGGGGATCGACCAGGTGAGCGGCAAGACCGTGCTCAGGATCGACCCGCGCTACTTCCGTCCGGCCGAGGTCGACCTGCTGTTGGGCGACCCCGCCAAGGCCAAGCGGGAACTGGGCTGGGAGCCGACCACCAGCTTTTCCGCCCTTGTGGACATGATGACCGACCAGGATCTGGCCCTCGCCCAGAGAGAGCAACGCGCCAATGGATAAGGAGGCGACGATCTACGTTGCCGGGCATCGCGGCCTTGTCGGCTCCGCCATCGTCAGGCGGCTTAAGGGCGCGGGGTACGGGAAACTGCTGCTGCGCGCAAGCTCCGAGCTGGATCTGCGCGACCAGGGGGCGACGGCCGCCTTCTTTCGGGAAGAGCGGCCGGAGTACGTCTTCCTGGCGGCGGCGAAGGTGGGGGGCATCGTCGCCAACAGCAGCTATCCGGCGGAGTTCATCTACGACAACCTGATGATCCAAAACAACGTGATCCATAACTCCTATCTGAACGGCGTGAAGAAGCTGCTGCTGCTCGGTTCGTCCTGCATCTATCCGCGGCTCGCGCCGCAGCCGATCAGCGAGGAGTCGCTGTTGACCGGGCCGCTGGAGCCGACCAACGAACCGTACGCCATCGCCAAGATCGCCGGCATCAAGATGTGCCAGTCCTACAACCGCCAATACGGCACCCGTTACATCTGCGCCATGCCGACCAACCTGTACGGTCCCAACGACAACTTCGATCTCACCACCTCGCACGTGCTCCCCGCGCTCTTGAGGAAGTTCCACGAGGCGAAGCTGGCCGGGGAGGCGAGCGTGACCGTCTGGGGGAGCGGCGCCCCCTACCGCGAGTTCGTCCATGTGGACGACGTGGCGCAGGCCTCGCTGTTCCTGATGGAGCGCTACGAGGGGTGGGAGCCGGTGAACGTGGGGAGCGGACAGGAGCTGACCATAGCCGAGCTGGCGCAAAAGATCGGCCAGGTGGTCGGCTTCGACGGCGAGATCCGCTTCGACCCGTCCAAGCCGGACGGCACGCCCAGAAAGCTGTGCGACGTGAGCAAGATCCACGGCCTCGGTTGGCGGCACGCCATCGACCTGGACGCGGGGCTGCACGACACCTACGCCTGGTATCTGGCCAACCGCGGCTGAGGACGGCTCGCGGCAAGGGAGATGCCGTGCCCGGCGCGCTTTTTGCGTCTTTTTCAAACTTTGTGCCAAGACTGCCGGTTCCCGCAAAATAGTCTTTACAGTAAATTTTTAAGATGCTATACTTTGCGGGCAAAAACATGCAAAAACTCAATAAAATCAGGCGATTTCTCGCCATAGTGGCGACGCTGGCGGCTGTTTCGGTGGTCGCCACCATAGCCTTCCGCATGCATCAGCGGAGCGCCCCGAAACCCGCGGTGCGCAAGCTGCCGGTGCAGGTCGACGTCTCCCTTCAGAAGGTGCACTACACCGAGACCACCCAAGGGGTGAAGCGCTGGGATCTTTCGGCGGACCGGGCGGAGTTCAACAAGCAAAACGACGTCACCGTGCTCTTCGGGGTGCGCCTGGTGGTGAACGGCGGCGCCGACACCGGCGACCTGCTGGTCACCGCGGATCGAGCCGATTACCACAACGCCACCCGGGACGTAACCCTGTCGGGCAACGTGGTCGGGAAAACCGGCAAGGGGATGAGCTTTTCGGCCCCCCAACTGACCTATCTGGCGGCCCGCTCGCGCCTGGAAACGAACCAAAGGGTGCGCCTTATCGACCGCGGGGTGGAACTGGAAGGGGTGGGGATGCAGTTCGACACCCAGACACGGAGGTTTAAGTTGATGAAGGACGTGAGCGCCGTGTACCGGTCGCGGGGGACCAAGTGATGCGAAACTTCTACAGCGCCTGGCTGATGCTTTTCGCCCTGGCGACGGCCGCCTTCGCCGGGCCGGCCGCCGACGGCGAGCCTTTGAAGATCAAGTCCGACTCGCTGCGCTCCGACAACGAGAAGAAGACGGCGACCTTCGAGGGGAAGGTGGTGGCCCATCAGGGCGATCTGACCCTGCACTGCGACCGACTGGTGATCAGCTACGCCGGATCGACCCAGCAGGAGTTGTCCCGGGTCGAGGCCTTCGGCAGCGTCCGCGTCCTGCAGGGGCCCAGGCAGGCCACCGGCGCGCACGCCATCTACGACCCCAAGGCCGCCCGCATCTACCTGGACGGCTCCCCCAAGGTGGTGCAGGGGGACGACGTCATCACCGGCAAGGTGATCACCTACTACGTGAACGAGCAGCGCAGCGTGGTAACCGGCGGCCCGGGCGAACGGGTGGAAGCGGTCATCCATCCCGGGGGGAAAAATGGCGGCGCGAAACCGTAGCACCCTGTACACCCGCGGGCTGGCCAAAGGTTTCAACCGGCGCATGGTGGTGAACGGGGTAGATCTGGAGGTCTCCTCCGGAGAGGTGGTGGGGCTGCTCGGGCCGAACGGCGCCGGGAAGACCACGACCTTCTACATGGTGGTGGGGCTGTGCCGCCCCGACAGCGGCCAGGTCTTCCTGGACGGCGAACAGATCACCGAACTCCCCATGTACCAGCGGGCGCGGCGCGGCATCAGCTACCTGCCGCAGGAACCGTCCGTGTTCAGGCGCCTGAGCGTCAGGGACAACCTGCTTGCGGTGCTGGAGACCATGCCGCTGGAGCCGGTCCAGCGTCGGGAACGGGTGGAGGAGCTGTTGAGCGAGTTCAGGATCGAGCACATCTCGGCAAACCGCGGCTACTCGCTCTCCGGAGGCGAGAGGCGGCGCGTCGAGATCGCGCGGGCCTTGGCCACCGATCCGGCCTTCATCCTGTTGGACGAGCCCTTTGCCGGCATCGACCCGATCGCCGTCATCGATATCCAGAACATCATCACCGCCCTGAAGGAAAAGGGGCTCGGCGTGCTGATCTCCGACCACAACGTGCGGGAGACGCTCGGCGTCTGCGACAAGGCCTACATCATGAGCTCCGGAGAGGTGATCGAATGCGGCGATCCGCTGCAGATTTCCCAGAGCAAGAAGGCGCGGGAGATCTACCTGGGCGACAAATTTAGATTGTAAAAAATCCAAAAATACGTTCTACTCCAAGCGGAAGCGGCGGTTCCAGCTTCGAAGCGCCACCTCGTCGGACAACGCCTGTAGTTCATTTCATGAATTACCTTTTGCTCTTGTCCCTTTCCGGCGTGGAACGGAAAAGTTGAACATTGAAGGCAGAGCGTATAACGTAGAAGTAGAGTGTAGAGAACGTAGCACGTAGAACGTAGAACCGGTTTCGCGTCGGGGCTCAACGAAGAGGACTTATGGCTATAGAGATGCGCCAGCAGATGAAAATGAGCCAGCAACTGGTGATGACCCCCCAGTTGCAGCAGGCCATCAAGCTTCTCCAGCTTTCCAGGCTGGAATTGCAGGACGTGGTGCGGCAGGAACTGGAGGAAAATCCGATACTTGACGAGGCGCCGGAGCAGGAAGAGATCCGGGAGCCGGAACAGATAGAAACGCACGAGAAGGAAGTCGAACCCGAGAGCGCCAGCAACGATTTTCAAGAGGTGCGGGCCGGCGAGGAGACCCGGGAAACCGACTGGGATTCCTACATAGACGGCTACAACTACAGCGCGGGGGAACAGTACTACGACGACGAGGACCGCCCCTCCTTCGAAAACCTTTTGACCAAGAAATCGACCCTCTCCGACCACCTGCTCTGGCAGTTGAGCCTGACCCGGTTGACGGAGCGGGAGATGGCGGTGGGGGCGGAGATCATCGGCAACATCGACGAGGACGGCTACCTGAGGGCCACCTTGGACGACGTGGCTCAGGCGTGCGTGCAGGTGAGTCCGTTTCGCCAGGAGATGATCGCCTGGTCCGGGCTGGTGCCGGACGCGCAACGCGAGCAGATCTCGGAGGCCGCCGACGGGTTTTCCGAGAGCGTGCTGGCCCCCTTGGCGCAGGTGGTGCTCAAGCGCATCCAGGAATTCGACCCGATCGGCGTGGGCGCCCGCGACCTGCGCGAGTGCCTGCTGCTCCAGGTGGCGAGCCTGGGGATGGGGGGGAGCCTGGTCGAGGCGCTGCTGCGGGACCACCTGAAGGACCTGGAAAGCCGCCGCTACAAGCAGGCGGCCAAGGTGCTCGGCTGCGAGGTGAACGACATCCTGGAGGCCTCCAAGATCATCGCCGAGCTGGACCCGAAACCCGGGCGGGTTTTCGGGCAGGAAGACGTGCAGTACATCTCGGCGGACATCTTCGTGCACAAGGTGGGCGACGAGTACGTAGTGGCCCTGAACGAGGAGGGGATGCCCAACCTGAGGATCAACCCGCTCTACGCGCCGGAAGCCAAGTCCAGCCGGGCGGTGGACAAGAAGGCGGAAGAGTACATCGGCGAGAAGATGCGCTCGGCCATCTGGCTGATCAAGAGCATCCAGCAGCGCCAGCGCACCATTTTCAAGGTGGCCAAGAGCCTGGTCAAGTTCCAGCGCGATTTCCTGGACCGGGGGATCGACCACCTGCGGCCGCTGGTCTTGCGGGACATCGCCGAGGACATCGGCATGCACGAATCGACCATCAGCCGGGTCACCACCAGCAAATACATGCAGACCCCGCAGGGGCTCTTCGAACTCAAGTATTTCTTCAACTCGGGCATCTCCACCGGCGAGGGGGATTTCATCGCCTCGGAGAGCGTGAAGAGCAAGATCAAGGAGCTGGTCGACGCCGAGGACCCGAAGCGCCCCTACAGCGATCAGCGCCTGGCGGAATTGCTGACCGTGCACAACATCGTCATCGCCAGGCGCACCGTCACCAAGTACCGCGAGATGCTTCGGATCGGGTCGTCCTCGGAAAGAAAGAAGCATTTCTAACGCAAACGCTGCCGCGTAAGTCGGGCGGCGCCGGCGTGCAATACAATAAAGGGAGGTACGAGTATGCAGATAACCACGACATTCAGACACATGGAGCCGAGCGAAGCCCTGAAGAGCTACGCGGAAGAGAAGCTGGAGAGGGTGAAGAAATATATTGACGAGCCGATTGTCGTCCAGGTATTCCTGACCGTGGAGAAGATCCGCCATATGGCCGAGGTGACCATCACCGCCAAGGGGATCACCATCAAGGCCGCCGAAGAGACCAACGACATGTACGCCTCGATCGACGCGGTCTCCGACAAGATCGAGCGGCAGCTGCGCCGTTTCAAGGAGCGCATCAAGGCCCACAAGCCGGCCAGCGACCTGCGCGAGCGCCAGGTGCAAAAGAGCATCGTGGAAGCCCACAGCATCGAGGAGACCAGGGAGCCGGTGGTCATCAAGACCAAGAGCTTTTCCATGAAGCCGATGTCCGTCGAGGAGGCGGTCATGCAGATGGAACTGCTGCACAAGGATTTCCTGGTCTACACCGAGGCCTCGACCGAAAACATCAACGTGGTCTACCGTCGCAAAGACGGCAACTACGGCCTGATCGCGCCGGAACAGCACCAGTAGGCTAGAGACTGGATGCTGGATACTAGGCACTAGAGTCGGATCTCTAGTGTCTAGTGTCTAGTTTCCACACCTCAGTACTTAGGACAAGCTATTGACAAGCATGAGTCTCTCCATCAAGGACCTCCTGGAAGACAAGGCCTACGGCCTGGACCTGCAACTCATCGGCGGCGAGTCGGGGCTTGGTAACCGGCTCTACAGCTCCCGCATCCAGAAACCCGGCCTGGCCCTCACCGGCTACACGGAACACCTGCATCCCGACCGGGTCCAGGTGCTGGGCAACACCGAGATCTCCTATCTGAGCCAGCTCCCCGAAGAGCTCGGGCGCCGGCACATCGACAAGCTCTGCAGCTTCGCCATCGCCTGCTTCATCGTCACCAAGGGGCTCGATCCCCCCGAATTCCTGAAGGTTTCCGCCCAGGCCGCCGGCATCCCCTTGCTGGTCACCCACCACCAGTCTTCCACCTTCATCTCCCTGATCACCAAGTTCCTGGAGGAGAGCCTGCTCCCCACCACCCATATCCACGGCGTGCTGGTGGACGTGCTCGGCGTCGGCGTGCTGCTCCTGGGCAAAAGCGGCATCGGCAAGAGCGAGTGCGCCCTGGACCTGGTGATTCGCGGCCATCGGCTGGTGGCCGACGACGTGATCCACATCAAGAAGAAGATGCCGGCGGCGCTGGTGGGCCAGGCGGGCGAGTCGATCCAGTACCACATGGAGATCCGGGGGCTGGGGATCATCAACATCAAGGACCTCTACGGCGTCTCCTCGATCCGGGAAAGAAAGATCATCGACATGGTGCTGGAGCTGATGGAGTGGGACGCGACCCAGGAATACGAACGGCTGGGGATCGACGACCAGGTGCAGACCATCCTGGGGGTGGACCTGCCGCACCTGAAGATACCGGTGCGCCCCGGCAGGAACCTCACCTCCATCATCGAGGTGGCCGCCAGGAACTTCCTTTTGAAAGGGATGGGGTACCACTCGGCCCGGGAGTTCCACGAGAAGCTCCTGGCCCGCATGGAATTCCGGCCGCTGGGCAACGAGGTGGAATAGCATGCGCATCGTGATCATCACCGGGCTTTCCGGCTCCGGCAAATCGACGGCCGTGCGCGCCCTGGAGGACGAGGGCTTTTTCTGCCTGGACAACCTCCCCGTTTCGCTGGTCGCCACCTTCATCGACCTGGCGGAGCACTCGCGCGAGCAGATCTCGGACGTGGCGCTGGTGATGGACATCCGCAGCCGGGACTTCATCAAGGGGTACGACGAGGTCTTCGCCAGCATGTCCAAGGCCGGGCACTCCGTGAAGATCTTCTTCTTCGACGCCACCGACGAGGTGCTGATCCGGCGCTTCTCGGAGACCCGGCGCCGCCATCCGGCGCTGGAAGGGGCCAGCGTGCCCGAGGGGATCCGCTTCGAGCGCGACCAGTTGGCGGGGCTTAGGCGCATCGCCACCGCCATCATCGACACCTCGGAGATGAACGTGCACCGGCTGAAGGAAGTGGTGATCTCCAGCATCAAGGGGAGCGACCAGGCGCTGGAGATGCAGGTGAACCTGCAGTCCTTCGGCTTTCGCTACGGGCTGCCGCTGGAATCGGACCTGGTCATGGACGTGCGCTTTCTCCCCAACCCCTACTTCGTCCCCGCGCTGCGCCCTTTCTCGGGGCTGGAGCAGGGGGTGCGGGAGTTCGTGCTCGGGCAGAAGGAGACCACGGTTTTTCTGGAGCGCTTCCGGGGGATGCTGGAGTTCCTGCTCCCCGGCTATCGCAGGGAGGGAAAATCCTACCTCTCCGTATCCATCGGCTGCACCGGCGGCAGGCACCGTTCGGTCGCCATCGCGCAGGAGCTGTACCAGTATTTCAAACAAAGAAACGTGAACATCAAAATTATCCACAGGGATATCGACAAGGGGCAGGGATGATCGGATTGCTTTTGGTAGCGCACGCCGGGGTGGCTGGCCAGCTTCTGGCCGCGGCGGAGATGATAGTCGGCAAGCTGGAGCTTGCCGAGGCGGTGGGGATCGAACCCGACGCCTCGGCCGCGGCGGTGATGGCCTCCATCAAGGAGGCGGTGGCGCGGGTTTCCGGGGAGGGCGCCATCATCATGACCGACATGTTCGGCGGCACCCCCTCGAACATGAGCATTTCCTTCCTGGAGGAGGGGCGGGTGGAGGTGCTGACCGGGGTCAACCTGCCGATGCTGATCCGCTTCACCCAGGAGCGCGGGCGCTCAAGCGTCGGCGAATTGGCGCTGAAGCTCAAAGACAGCGGCAGGGAAGGGATTTCCGTGGCCGGAGACTATCTCAAGAAATAAGACGGGGGACGGGTCGAGCGACCCGGATGCTAACCATATGATTCAGGGAGAATTCGTCATACCGAACAAGTTGGGGCTGCACGCCAGGGCGTCCGCGCTGCTGGTGAAGACGGCCAGCCGTTTCGGCTCGGAGATCAAGATCGAGCGCGAGGGGGTCGAGGTGAACGGCAAGAGCATCATGGGGATCATGATGCTGGCCGCGGCCAAGGGGAGCAGCATCGTGCTGAAGGTGGAAGGGGCGGACGACGCCGAGGCTTTCGCCGCCGTCGGGGAGCTGATCCGGAATGGCTTTGGAGAGGAGTGACTCGCAGGAGTTCAGGGGGATCGGCGCCTCGGCCGGCATCGCCATCGGCCAGGTCCGCATCACCGACCGGCGCCGGGTGGCGGTCACCGAGATCGCCGTCCCCGCCGACCAGATCCCGACGGAGCTGCGTCGCTTCGCCAAGGCGATCGAACGCGCCAAGGACGAACTGGCCGCCCTGAAGGACCAACTCTCCGAGTCCCATCGTCCCGAGCACCTGTGCGTGATCGACGCCCACCTGATGCTCCTGGACGACACCATGCTGCTCGGGGAGACCACCCAGCACATCGAGCGGCTGAGCATCAACGCCGAAGGGGCCCTGCGCCGGACCCTGATCCATTTCAAGTCCTTTTTCGACGCGGTCGACGACGAGTACCTGCGCGAGCGCGGCGGCGACGTGGAGACCGTGGTCGAGCGGGTGCTGCGCACCATGATGGGGGAGAAGCAGGAGCCGATCTCCCAGATCGACGGCAAGGTGATCCTGGTGGCGCACGACCTCTCGCCCGCCGACATCCTGCAGATCGACAAGTCCAAGGTGATCGGCTTCATCACCGACCTGGGGGGGAAGACCTCCCACTCCACCATCCTGGCGCGCGCCTTCGAGATCCCCGCGGTGGTCGGCCTGGAGCGGATCACCTCCGAGGTGTCCGACGGCGATACGGTGATCCTGGACGGCGCCTCCGGCCTGGTGATCGTCAACCCGGACCAGCAGGCCTTTCGGGACTACCTGCAGCGAAAGCAGCGCTACGAGTACGTGGAGCGGGAGCTCTCCAAGCTCAAGGACCTGCCGGCGGTGACGCTGGACGGGCACCGCATGCGGCTCAAGGGGAACGTGGAGTTCATCGACGAGGTGGGTTCCATCAACCGGCACGGCGGCGAAGGGATCGGCCTGTACCGCACCGAGATGCTCTTTCTGGGCAGGGACACGCTGCCGGACGAGGAGGAGCAGTTCCAGGCCTACGCGGCCATCGTCAAGGAGATGGCGCCGCATCCGGTGACCATCAGGACCCTGGACATCGGCGGCGACAAGTGCCTGAACGAGTTGAACCTCGCCGACGAGATGAATCCGGCGCTGGGGGTGAGGGCGATCCGGCTCTCGCTGCGCCAGCCGGAGGCGTTCAAGGCGCAGTTGCGGGCGATCCTCAGGGCGAGCGCCTTCGGAGAGGTCCGGCTGTTTTTTCCGATGGTTTCGGGGCTGGCCGAGGTGCGGTCGGCCAAGGCGCTCTTCGAGCAGGCGAAGAGGGAGCTGCGGGGCTTTTTCGCCTTCGACGAGCAGCTCGCCGTCGGCATCATGATCGAGATCCCCTCGGCGGTGATGATCGCCGACCTCTTGGCGGCGGAGGTGGACTTCTTCAGCGTCGGCACCAACGACCTGATCCAGTACTCGCTGGCCATCGACCGCACCAACGAGCACCTCTCCTCGCTGTACGAGCCGCTGCACCCGGCGGTGCTGCGCTCGCTGAAGATGGTGGTGGACGCGGCCCACGCCGCCGGCATCGACGCCTGCATCTGCGGCGAGATGGCCGGGGAGCCGGAATACCTCCCCATCCTCTTGGGCCTTGGTTTCGACGAGCTCTCCATGAACGCCGTCTCCATACCGCGCGTCAAGAAGATCCTCAGGCGCTGCACCATGGTGGCCGCCCGCGAGGTGGCCGCCCGCGTGCTCACCTACGCCACCGCGGCCGAGGCCGACGCCTACCTGAGAGGGGAGATCTCGGCCCGCTTCTCGGAAAGCTTCGACTGAGCAAACGGTACCCCGCTTTACGCCTCGCCCAGCGCCTTCAGTGCCAGTTCGACGCAGAGCGCCAGATTTTCCCCCGCCTTCTTGGTGTTGGCCGAAAGCCTGCGCAACTGCGGAATGATCCAGGGCCTGACCAGCATGCATTTGAACACGCGCGCCGGGCTGATCTTCAGCTCCGCGTCGCAAAACTCCTCGATGGAAAAGCCCAGCTCCTCGTCGGCGGCGTCGCTCACCCCTCGCACCGCCACCACCGGTATGCCGGCCGCTTCCGCCTCCAAGAGCACCGCCACCGTCTCCATCTCCAGCACCGGATGCTCCACGTCGGCGGTCAGGCAGGCCGCCACCGCCTGCTTGTTCATGATCGAGCCCGCCGTGATGAAGCTGCCGCGGCGCAGGGTGAAGGGGGCCAGGGCGCAGGCGAAGAAGAACAGTCCGGCCAGGCGGGAGTCGGGTTGGGGGGCCTCGGTCGGGCGGCCGTCCTGCAGGAGGAGCACCCGGTCGGCCAGCACCAGGTCGCCGACGGCGAGCCCGGGAAGCACCGCGCCGGCCACGCCGAAATTGAGGATGATCTTTGGCTGGGCCAGCGAGATCAGCGCCTTGGTGGCGGCCGCCGCGTGTCTGGGGCCGATGCCGGACTCGATCAGCACCACCGGGATGCCGTGCGATTCGAAGCGGTAGACGGTGAACCCCGCAGCGCTCTCCTTCACATGTCCCTTCATGCGCCGCAACAGCGGTGCGATCTCCTGCGGCATGGCTGCCACGACACCTAAACAGTGACTCTGCATACGTTTCAGGCTCCTTTCACGTCTGGCGCACTTTAGCAGAGGGCGCGCCCCGCCGCAAGCCAAACCTTGGCGCCGCGGCGCCGACGCGCAAAACAGCGAAACGAGGCGCGGCGACCGCTGCTTGCGCCGGTTTCGCCTTGACAAAAATTGCCCGCGCCGCTATTGTGGACGATTGTTTTTCCCTGAAAAGACACAGCTTTGGAGGCAGCACGTTATGAAACCGCTATTTCTCAATCCCCCGACCTTCGAGGATTTCGACGGAGGCGCCGGAGCCCGCTACCAGGCCTCCCGCGAGGTGACCTCCTTCTGGTTCCCGACCTGGCTCACCTATCCCGCCGGCATGATCCCCGGTTCGCGCGTGGTGGACGCCCCGGTGCAAAGACTCGACCTCGATGCCTGCCTGGAGATAGCCAAGGGATTCGACCTGGTGCTCATGTACACCTCCACCCCGACCCTGGCCATAGACGTGGAGACCGCCCGCCGCATCAAGGCGCAAAAGCCCGACACCGTCACCGTTTTGACCGGACCGCACGTCTCCATCCTGCCGGAGGAGAGCCTGCGCTTCGCCCAAGGCGCGGTGGACATCGTCTGCCGCGGCGAGTTCGACTATTCCGTCAAAGAGCTCTGCGAGGGAACGCCCTGGGAAAAGGTGGACGGCATCAGTTTCCTCAGGGACGACGCCGTGGTCCACACCAAGGATCGGCCGCCCATCACCGACTTGGACAGCCTCCCTTTCTCCAGCCAGATCTACAAGCGCGACCTGCCGGTGGAAGAATATATCATCCCGCACATCAAGCACCCCTACGTCTCCATCTACACGAGCCGCGGCTGCCCGGCGCGCTGCGTCTTCTGCCTGTGGCCGCAGACCTTTTCCGGCCACAAGATGAGGACCAGGAGCCCCCAGAACGTCTACGAGGAGGTGCGCTGGATCAAGGAGAACCTGCCGCAGGTAAAGGAGATCTCCTTCGACGACGACACCTTCAGCGCCGACAAGAACCACGCCATCGCCGTCTCGCGGCTGATCAAGCCGCTGGGCGTCTCCTGGGTGATCAACGCGCGCGCCAACTGCGATTTCGAGACGCTCAAAGAGATGCGGGACGCCGGATTGCACCACGTCATCGTCGGTTACGAGTCGGGCGACGAGCAGATCCTCAAGAACATCAAGAAGGGGGTGACCAAGGCCCAGGCCATCGAGTTCACCCGCAACTGCAAGAAGCTCGGCATCACCATCCACGGTGCCTTCATCATGGGTCTCCCCGGCGAGACGCCGGAGACCATCCAAAAGACCATCGCCTACGCCATCTCGCTGAACCTCTCCTCCATTCAGGTTTCCCTGGCCTCCCCCTATCCGGGGACTGAGTTCTACGCCCTGGCCAAGAAAGAGGGGTGGATCTCCTCGGACAGCTTCCTCGACGCCACCGGCCATCAAAAGTGCGTCATCAACTATCCGGGGCTTTCCAACCAGCAGATCTTCGACGCGGTGGAAATGTTCTACAAGAAGTTCTACTTCCGTCCCCGCTACATCCTGCGCAGCATCTGGAGCATGGTGGTGGATGCCGAAGTGCGCAAGAAGCTCTTGAAAGAAGGCGCGCAATACTTCGAGTACATGAGAAAGCGCAAGCAGATAAAGATGTGACCTGAATAACGTGGAACGTAGAACGTAGAACGTAGAGCGTAGAACGTAGAACGTAGAACCGGAGTCACATGAAAGAGCTGATCGTAAACGCCGACGACTTCGGCCTCTCCAGCGGCGCCAATCGTGGCATCGTCAGGGCATGGCGGGAAGGCATCCTCACCAGCGCCTCGCTGATGGTCGGAGGGGCCGCCTTCGAGGAGGCGGTGTGCCTTGCCGGGGAGAACCCGGGCTTGCAGGTCGGGCTGCACCTGACGCTGGTCCAGGGGCGCGCCGTGCTGGAGCGCCAAGGCTTTCCCGCCCTGGTCGACGGCAACCGCGACTTCGGCAACGACCCGGTTTTGGCGGGCATGCGCTACTTCTTTTTAAAGCCGCTCAGGAAAAGGCTCTACGCCGAGATCGAGGCGCAGATCGAAAAATGCCTGGCGGCCGGCATCGTGCTCAGCCATGTGGACGGCCATCTGAACATCCATATGCATCCGGTGGTCTTCGACGTCCTTTGCGAGCTGATGCCCAAGTACGGCATCACCACCTTTCGGCTCTCTCGTGAAAACCTGTCGGCGAACCTTGCCGCGGACCGCAGGCGGGTGCTGGGGAAATGCGCCGACGCCTTCATCTTCGCCTCACTCGCCAAGCGCTGCCGGAGCCGCTTGGATCGGCTTGGCATAGGCTATACGGCCGAAGTGAAGGGGCTTTTGAACTCGGGCCGCATGACCGAGGAGTACCTGCTGCAGGCGCTCGACAGCGTCGGCGAGGGGGTGACGGAGATCTACTTCCATCCCGGCTGCCGCCCCTGCGCGGAACTCGACCGCTGGATGCCCGACTATCGACACGACGAGGAACTGGCCGCCCTCACCAGCGCCCGGGTGGCCGGCAAAATGGCCGGACTCGGCATCAGACTGAGAAATTACCGCGGAGAGGTTAAAAAATATGTTTAAAACAGCCGTCGTCATGCTGATCGCAGTGATCGCTGGCACCATCGGGGACCTGCTTTTGGCCAGCGGCATGAAGGAGCTCGGGGACATCTCCACCATGAATCTGAAAGGGATCGTGAACGTCTGCCTGCGGGCGCTCACCACGCCCAAACTGGTGGCCGGCACCGCCATGCTGGCGGTCTTCTTCTTCCTCTGGCTCGCCGTCCTCTCCTGGGAGGACCTCTCGGTGGCGCTCCCCATGCAGGCGCTCAACTACATCCTGGTCGCCTTCTTATCCCAGTACTTCCTGCACGAGATGGTGAGTCCATTGCGTTGGGCGGGGACCGTGCTGGTGGCCATCGGTGTGATCATGATCACCAAGAGCGGTGGCGCTTGATTTTTCGCTTGGAAAATCACCTGCTTTAGCGATAAGCTGAGGGTATGAAAAAACTCGCCCTATTGGCCATTTGCGCCTCCCTGATCGTACTTCTTCCCGTCCGTCCCGTTTCCGCCCTCACCGTCCCGGAAAAGCTGGTCTACGAGCTGAGCTGGACCGGCATCAAGGCCGGCACCGCCGTGCAGGAGGTCGCCCTGAAGGGCGGGGAATTGCACATCGTTTCCACCACCCACTCGGCCGGCTGGATCAACCCCTTCTTCCCGGTGGACGACAGGACCGAATCGGTGCTGGTGCGCGGCGGCAGCTCCGAGCAGTTCGGCACCCCCAAGTATTTCAAGGAAAAGATCAACGAGGGGAAGTTTCACGCCCTGAAGGAAGCTCATTTCGACCCGCAAGGGCTCAAGGTGGCCACCAAGGATTTCCTGAAGAAGACCGAGAAGATCGATCCGATCAGCAACAAGACCTTCGACACGCTCTCCAGCATCTACGTGGTCCGCTCCATGGAACTGGTGCCGGGCCAGTCGGTATTCATCGACATCTACGACTGCAAGCGGCTTTGGAACACCGAGGTGCAGGTGGTGAGGCGGGAGGAGATCGATACGCCGCTTGGCACCTTCAAGACCCTGGTGGTCAAGCCGCACCTGAAGAGCGAAGGCCTTTTCGCCCGCACCGGGGACGTGACCGTCTGGCTCACCGATGACAGCCTGCGCATCCCGGTGATGATGGTCACCAAGGTGAAGCTGGGTAAAATCAAGGCGGTGCTGGTGGGCGGGAGCTACTGGCCGCAGCGCGAGGACTAAAGGCGCGCGCATGCAGGGCGAACACAAGGTTCGCCCCTACCAAAACGCGGCAACTTGCGGCATCCCGATGTTAATGGGAACCGTAGGGCGAACCTTGTGTTCGCCCGCCTCCATCTCAGTGCAAAAAGGCCCCGAGCGCGTGTCGCCCCGGGGCCTTTTCTATTGTCTTTTCTATTGCCGTCTCGTCGCGCTAGAATTCCGCGTGGCCCGGAGTTCTCGGGAAGGGAATCACGTCGCGGATGTTTTCCATGCCGGTCAGATACATGATCAGACGCTCGAACCCCAGGCCGAACCCGGCGTGCGGGCAGGTGCCCCAGCGCCTGCTGTCCAGATACCAGGAGAGGCCGGCCTGGTCTATGCCCATCTGCTCCATGCGCGCCTGCAGCAGATCCAGGCGCTCTTCGCGTTGCGAGCCGCCGATGATTTCGCCGACCTTGGGCACCAGCAGATCCATGGCTGCAACGGTACGGCCGTCGTCGTTCTGCCGCATGTAAAAGGCCTTGATCTCCTTGGGATAGTTGAGCACGAACATGGGGCCGCCCACCACTTTCTCGGTCAGATACCTCTCATGCTCGGTCTGCAGGTCGAGTCCCCACGATACCGGATATTGAAAGCTGACGCTGGCCTTCTCCAACTTGGCGATCGCCTCGGTGTAGTCCATCCTGACGAATTCCGAATCGGCCAGGGCGCCGATGCGATGTATCAGGCCCGGCTCTATCTGCTTGTCGAAGAAGGCCATATCCTCTGCGCACTCCTCCAAGGCGAAGCGGCACAGGTAGCGGATGAAGTCCTCGGCCAGATCGGCGTCGTCGGCCAGGTCCGCGAAGGCGGTCTCCGGTTCGACCATCCAGAATTCGGCCGCGTGCCGGGCGGTGTTGGAGTTCTCCGCGCGAAAGGTGGGACCGAAGGTGTAGATCGAGGACAAGCCGCAGGCCAATAGCTCGCCTTCAAGCTGCCCGCTGACCGCGAGTCCGGTCGCCTGCCCGAAAAAATCCCGGCCGAAGTCCGGCTTTCCCTCGATCCGAGGAGGGTCCGCGAGGTCCAGGGTCGTCACCCGGAACAGTTCTCCGGCACCTTCGCAGTCGTTCGCGGTGATGATCGGGGTATGCACGTAGACGAAGCCGCGCTCCCTGAAGAAGCGGTGAATGGCGAAAGAGAGGGCCGAGCGGACCCGGAATACGGCGCCGAAGGTGTTGGCGCGCGGCCGCAGGTGCGCGATGCTCCGCAGGAACTCGAAGCTGTGATGCTTCTTCTGCAGCGGGTAGCTCTCGTCGACGCCGCCGTAAACCGTCACCCGTTCCGCGCGCAACTCGACCGGCTGTCCGGCGGCCGGAGACGCCGCCAGCACACCCTCGACGCCGACCGCGCTGCCGGTGCCGATTTTGCACGCCTCTTCATATCCGGGCATGCCGGGATCCAAAACCACCTGCAAGCTGGTGACGCACGAACCGTCGTTGACGGCGATAAAGGCGACCCCTTTGCCGACCCTGATCGACCTCACCCATCCCTTTACGGTAATTCCCGTGCCCAAAGGGGGATTTTTCAGGAGGGAAAGGACCCTCTGATATTTGCTCATGTCTATCTCCGGTAATCAATGATGGAAATCGTTAAAAAATGTCATGCTAATATACCCTCGCGCAGCGGTATGGTCCACAAAATCTCAACGTCTGCCTGCTTCAGCGCCATAGTTGACTAAACAGGCGGCTTTGGTATACGCTTGAATGGTAAGCTAAATCCAATCCGACGGGACGCGGACGGTCCCGCCATTAAAAGGAGAAGGGTCATGGCAAAACCAATCCCGGAAGGATATCATACATTTACGCCGATGTTCGTGTTCAAGGACACGCGCAAGGCCATTGAATTCTACAAAAAAGCCTTTGCAGCCAAAGAGCAAAACGTAATGCCGGGGCCCGAAGGAAAAGGCGTGATGCACGCCGAACTTTTGGTCGGCGACTCGAAGATCATGATGGGCGACGAGAATCCGCAGCAGTCCTGCCGCAGCGCCGAAACCCTCGGCGGTTCGCCCGTCAGCGCCTACCTCTATGTGGAGAACGTCGACGCCGCGTTTTCCCGAGCCGTCGAGGCGGGCGCCACGGTGCAGATGCCGGTGCAGGACATGTTTTGGGGAGACCGGGTCGGATCGGTGAAGGATCCGTTCGGCTATAGCTGGATGTTCGGCACGCATATCAAAGACGTGTCGCCGGACGAGATGAAAAAAGGCGCGGAAGCGGCATGCGCGCAGATGTCGGGAAAACAGAAAATCGGTTAGTTCCCGCCCGTGATGGGAGAGGGCTGGGGAGAGGGTGAACAGGCTCGCGAAGGCTCTCCTCCCCCCAACCCCACTGCCGTTAAGTTAAGGATTGGGTAAATCACCAAGCCGCTCGGCTCGCAGGTTAAAAGCATGATTGACACGGGCCACTCCCATCGTATACCTTAGCTCTTAATGATAAAAATACTCTCCACACTCATGATCGCGCTTCTTTGCATCGCCGGGGCGGCGTCGGCGGCCAACTCGCCGCGCGCTTTCGGAGGCGTCGGCATCGACGGCGCGCCTTGGGCGGACGGCAGCATCGTGGTGAAACAGCTCGTGCTGGGAGGGCCGGCGCAAGCGGCGGGAATCCAGGTAGGGGACATCATCACCAAGATTGACGGCGCCCCGACCCTGGGGAGCGATTTCAAGGATATGGTGGAGCACCGGTTGCGCGGGCAAGCGGGCACACAGGTAGTGCTTAAGGTGAGTCGGCCTGGAAACCCGAAACCGCTGACCTTCAAACTTGTCAGGCGGCAATTGGCCGTTGCGGGCGCCGCCGGAAAACAGCAGCTAAAGGGGAAATAATCATGCGCATTCTTTGCACGGCGGCGCTGGCCGTTGTTCTCATGCTACCTTTGTCCGCGGCAGTCGCCGAACAACTGCCGCAAAGCCCGTTGCAAAATCGCGTCGCCCCGGCTGTGAGCTATCCGAAGATCGTGATCTTCTCCACCTCCTGGTGCCCGCACTGCAAGGCGGCCAAGGAGTACCTCACCAAGAACAACATCCCCTTCATCAACAGGGACGTCGAACTTGACGCCGAGGCCATGGCGCTACTTACCGGCAAATACCAGAGCCAGGGCGTGCCGGTGATTGTGATCGGAGACGATGCCGAGGTGGTAAAGGGTTTTGATCAGCAGCGTTTCGAAAAGGTTCTGGAAAAGCACCGGATAAAATAGCGGTCGTACGGGTTAGATTCCGGTTTTCATAATGGTCAACAGCGTATCCACCAGATGTGAGTCCAGATTGCTTCCCTTCATGCCGTTCAGCGTCTGGATCAATTCCTCTCCGGTTAGTTGCTTGCGGTAAGGACGGTCGACGGAAAGGGCGTCGCAGATGTCAGCCGCCGAAACGATCTGGGCCGCCATCGGTATCTTAGCCCCGTCAAGCCCGAAAGGGTATCCTTTCCCGTCATAGCGCTCGTGGTGGTAGAGGACGATGTCCTGCACGGTCTGCGACAGGTTCGCCTTGCGCACCACCTCGCACCCCCATTCCGGGTGCTTCTTGACCACCTTGAATTCCTCTTCGGTGAGCCCGCGCTCCGCGTTCAGGATCGCCTCCGGTACGCCGATCTTGCCGCAGTCATGGAGCCAACTGCCGTATTTGATCTCGATCTGCACCTCTTCGGTGATCCCCAAGGCCTCGGCCAACTGCAGCGCGATAGTGGCAACCCGGTCGCAGTGACCCTTGGTGGAGGCGTCCTTGAGCTCGATGGTCTGGGCCAGGGAGTGCAGGATGAATTCATCCTCGCGCTTCAAGGACTGCAGCACCCGGTACCGGCGCAGCCCGTCTTTCACCGCGCGCAGCATCTCCGCCTTCTTCCATGGCTTCAGCACGAAACGGAACACCTCGCCCCGGTTGATGGCGGCCAGGGTGACGGCGAGGTCGGCGCTGCCGGTCATCATGATCTTCACCGTGTGGGGAGAGATCTCCTTGATCTTGGTGAGCAACTCGATGCCCCGCATCCCCGGCATCTCGTTATCGGACACCACGACGGCAACCGCCTGCTCTTCGACGAGTTTCAGCGCCTCCAGCGCGGAACTGGCGGTGAGCACATTCAGCCCCCGGTCCTGGAAGATGCCGCTGGTGTAAGCCAGGTAGCTCTTTTCGTCATCCACGAATAGCACCGTTTCCTGCATTCTATCTTTTAAAGACATCGGGCCCGCGCCTCCGGCATGGTCAGAGTTCATTGCAGCGTCTGTGCATCGCCACCCTACCATATCGGCAATGTCTAGGGGAAAATTTAAGAAAAAAAGCGGTCCGTCCCGCCTGAATACTATGTTTTTCGCCGGACCAAGGCGGCCAACCTTGTTGACATCAAGGATAACAGGCGGTACCATGCATCCGGTGCTTGGCGGCCGGTCGGAAGAAGGCTGCCAGCGCGGTTGGAGAACCGTCCCCGACCAGTGCAGGGAAAAGGCGAGGAGAGCAGGCAACTGGAGCTTCAGGCAAAGCCCATGCGTAAAAGGGGGAGTAATGCAGATCTCAAAAACCTGGTACACCGTCGAGGAAGCGATCGCCAAATTCGGCTTGGAAGAAGAGCGGCTCAGGGTATGGATCGATGAAGGGGTGGTCCGCACCGAGGAGGAGCAGGGGGTCGTGCGGCTAAATGGCGACGATCTGGAGTTGAAAATCGAGGAATTGACCGGAATATGAGTCCCCGGCAATCTTTTTCCGACTTCCAGGTTTAAGATTGCCGCGCCGCTGCCGATAAAGTAAGCTATGCCAGCCCTAGGAGGATGCCTTGAGTAGCATTAGTTTTGAAGAGATCATGTTTACCATCATGTCGGCTACCCAGGACACGCTGAAAAGCTACATGGACACCGACATCTACGCCGGCAAGGTGGAGAAGAAGATCAACCCGCTGCGCAGCGATGTGGTCAGCATCATCGGCGTTGCCGGCGACCGGGTCGGCTACATACTCTTCGCCACCGAGAAGAGCTCGGCCGAGCAGATCGCCAAGGAACTTCTCATGCTGGAGGAGGCCGACGACGAGTCGATCAACGACGCCATCGGCGAGGTGACCAACAACATCGCCGGCGTCTTCAAGAGCAAGTACCACGAGCAATACGGCAGCGTCGCTCTCGGGTTGCCGCTGGTCGTCTCCGGTCGCATCCGCCCGATCTCCGACCCTCCGGAGCAGGCCTCGCACGACGGCAGCATGAGCGTTCAGTGCAAGGGGGTCACCATTCCCTTCACCACCCTGGACGGCAGGATCACCTTCAGGATCATGGTCTACATGTAGCACGATAAAATAGCCGCGGCGCGGTTTTTCCGCCTCGCCTCAGAAAGCAGAAAGCAAAAAGCCCCCGGCGCCGTTTAGGCGTCGGGGGCTTTTTTGCTGGCTGCTGCCGAAAACTACACTCCCAGCTGCTTGAAGAAATCGTTCCCCTTGTCGTCCACCAGGATGAAGGCGGGGAAATCGACGACCTCGATCTTCCAGACTGCTTCCATGCCCAACTCAGGGTAGTCGATGCATTCCACCTTTTTGATGTTCTCCTCGGCCAGGATGGCCGCCGGGCCGCCGATGGAACCGAGATAAAAACCGCCGTGCTTGTGGCAGGCGTCGGTCACCTGCTGGCTGCGGTTCCCTTTGGCGATCATGATCATCGAGCCGCCGTTTTGCTGCAGGAGGTCGACGTAGGAGTCCATGCGGCCGGCGGTGGTGGGGCCGAAGGAGCCCGAGGGCTTCCCTTGCGGGGTCTTGGCCGGACCGGCGTAATAGATCGGGTGGTTCTTCAGGTACTCGGGGAGCGGCTTGCCGGCGTCGAGGAGTTCCTTGAACTTGGCGTGGGCGATGTCGCGTCCCACCACGATGGTCCCGGTCAAAAGCAGGGGCGTTGAGACCGGGTGCTTGGTGAGTTCGGCCAAGAGCTCGCTCATCGGCTTGTTCAGGTCGATCTTGACGCCGTGCTCGTGCTTGCCGCGGTACCTGTCGGGGATCAGGCGGCCGGGGTTCTCGTCCATCTGCTCGATCCAGATCCCTTCCTTGTTGATCTTCGCCTTGATGTTGCGGTCCGCCGAGCAGGAGACCCCCATGCCGACCGGGCAGGAGGCGCCGTGGCGCGGCAGGCGGACGATGCGCACGTCGTGGCAGAAGTATTTGCCGCCGAACTGGGCGCCGATGCCGCTTTCCTGCGCCGCCTTGAGAAGCTTCTCCTCAAGCTCCAGGTCGCGAAACGCCTGGCCGCCGGCGTTGCCCGAGGTGGGGAGGCCGTCGTAGTACTTGGTGCTGGCCAGTTTCACCGCTTTCAGGCAGGTCTCGGCGCTGGTGCCGCCGATGGCGAAGGCCAGGTGGTAGGGGGGGCAGGCCGCCGTCCCCAGCGTCTTCATCTTGGCCACCAGGAACTTCAGCAGGCTCTCCGGGTTGAGGAGCGCCTTGGTCTCCTGAAACAGATAGGTCTTGTTTGCGGAGCCCCCCCCCTTGGTGATGAAGAGGAACTTGTACTCCATCCCCTGGGTGGCGTAGAGATCGATCTGCGCGGGGAGATTGGTGCCGGTGTTGATCTCCTCGTACATGTCGAGCGCCACCGTCTGCGAGTAGCGGAGGTTTTCCTCGGTGTAGGTCTTGTAGACGCCGCGGGAGAGGTATTCCTCGTCCTTGACGCCGGTCCAGACCTGCTGCCCCTTTTTCCCCATGACGATGGCGGTGCCGGTGTCCTGGCAGACCGGCAGTTCGAAGCGCGCGGCGACCTCGGCGTTGCGCAGGAAGGCGAGCGCCACCCCCTTGTCGTTCTGGGAGGCTTCGGGGTCGGCGAGGATCTTGGCTACCTGCTCGTTGTGCTCGGCGCGCAAGAGAAAGGAGACGTCCCTGATCGCCGTGTTGGCGGCGACGGTAAGCGCTTCCGGGGAGACCTTGAGGATCTCCTGGCCGTCGAAGTTGGCGACGGTCACGTACTGCTGCGTATCCGGGATCAGGCGGTAGGTGGTGGTGTCCGGCCCGAGCGGGAAAGTTTCCTGGTACTTGAACTCTGGAGTTGCCATAGGGGTCTGATCTCCTTTGGGTGGAATGACGGATTAATTTTGCCGGGTAGTGCCGATCGCGCCGAGAAATGCCCGAGGCGCGGCATACTGTATACACTACTGCCGGAATATATTTCAATCGCCTCATTTTGTCGAGAGGGAATTTCGCCTCCGCGTCGTCGGCGCCTTAAAAATACCTCCTTCGTTTTAATAACCGAAAATCCTCATCGTTGCCGGCGGGGTCACTTTCCATTTCATGCCCGCGCCCGGCCCGGCGCCGACCGCCATCTTGGGGAGGGCGGCGCTGGCGATGGTCGGATCCACCACCAGTCCGGTATCGGTCACGAAGTAGACCATCTGCCGCTGGGCGAGCTGAATGCTGACCGGCGAGCTCGCCTGGTCGATCAGGAAACCGTGGCTGACGTCGGGCTGGTCGAATTGGAAATAGCCCTCGCGCGGTCCGGGCGCGGCGGCGCTGTCGGCGGCAGGGGCGGTCTTGGGGACCGGGCTTCCGCCGGCCAGGGTGAACATGAACGGCGCGGGGATGCGGCCCGAGGCGTAGCTCAACTGCTTGAAACCGGGAGCCACGGCCAGAGCCGCCGGGGTGCCGAGTACGCCGCGCCCCCCCAGGGCGTTGCCGAAGTAGCGGGTGCTGGAGTTGGGTATCACCAGGTCCCCGTTTAGCGGCGTCCCGGCGGCGTTGAAGCTGGTGCTGGTCGCCTCCTGCACGGCGACCCGCCCCGAGAGCCGCGAAGGAAGCAGGTCCGCGCTCTGCAGGTTCGGCAGCGGCGTGGTCATGGTGGCCGGATCGGCCGGATCGAAGACGGCTTGGGTGAGCAGAAAAAATTGAATGTAGGTCGGCGTGCCGGCGACGATCCCCTTGCCGGCCAGCCCGGCGCTGATGCCGGGTCCGAAGTCGACGCTGTCCTTCAGCAGGTAGGCCACGCGGCCGCCGGGCACGTTCAAAAGCCCTCTCATGTCGGCGTTCAGCGAGTCCCGGGTGTAGGGAGGCTGACCCGCGCTCTGGCTCAAAGTGGTGTTGCCCGCCAGATAATAGGCCCCGACGATGGAGCCCAGACTGATGCCGAGGTAGGTCGGTTTGTGAACGGGATCGGGCGCGATGGCTCCCAGCGCGGCGAATCCCTGGCCGAGCGCGCCAAAGCCGATGGTCATCTCCAGCCGGTCAAGGTTGAAGGCTGCCTGCTGGACGTTGGAGCGGGCGGCGAGCGGCGCGCCCAAGGCGATGAAATCCTGGCCCCAAAGCGTACTGGAGGCGTGTCCCGCAATGGCCAGTTGGCCGTGGCGCGGGAGATCTATGGCGACCACGGCGACGCCCGCAGCGCTGAGCGCGCCGGCCACGGCGATCGCCTGTTCCTTTTGCCCGTTGATGCCGTGCTGAAAGATCGCCAGCGGCCAGCCGGCGGCCGGCGGGATGCCGGCAGGCGTTATATAGACGAAAGGTATCCGGCGGTCTGCGTAATAAAAGCCGGTGAGTTTCCCCGTGCTCTGGTCGCGAAACGGCTGCACGACCGAAGCGGCGGCGCTGTAGTTGTTGAAAAGGAGGTTGCGGTTGATGGTCGTTTTGTCGAGCGAGACCGCCACCGGGTTCATGGAGAGGTCGGCGCTGGCGATACTGCCCGTGACCACCGCGCCCACGCTCGGGGGAGCGCCGACCAGGGCGCCGTTGGAAACGAGCGTCCAATAGGCGCTGGGGCTTAGCGCCGGGGCGTCCACCGCCACCGAGTTCAGCCCGGCGCCCGCCCAGTCCTTGCCGGGAAGCCCCCCCGGCAGGCCGTTGCCGGCGGCGAAGGCCCGCAGCGCGCTCTCCATAGGCACCAGGCTGCCGACCGGATTGGCAGGGTCGGTGGCGATGAAGCCCGCCGCCGTGGTGATGAAGCGGCCGAGCAGGGCGATCTCGTTACGGCTGGCGACGGTAGTGACGGGGGAGGAGGCGATCAGGTCGTTCATCACCTTGGCGTAGCCGGAAAAAACGATGCTGGTGCCGCCGGCATCCAGGACGTTCGCCCGGATCGCCTCCAGCGTCGCGAACGGGCCGCCCAACGGGGCGGCGGATTTAAGCGCGTCGAAGTACACCGAACTGCTCACCGAGGCGCCGGTGGCCGCGTCCTTCACCCTGTCGGTCACCAGGTAAAGATAGCGGGTCGCCGGCAGCAGCGGGAAATTGGGAAACAACTGGAGATCGCTGCTCCCGGCGCTGTAGTTGAAGCTGAACATGCCGGTGACGTCGCTGAAACGCAGGGCGTTATTTTCCGGGGCGGTCGGGCTGGGCGTGTCCGGGGTAATTTGAAAGACCTTGATGTTGGCGCCGTTCACCGTCGAGGGGACCAGCGGAGCGGTGAAGCGGATGTAGATGGGCGCGTTCACCCCGGAAACCGCGTGGCTCCCCCCCACCTCGCGCAGGTCCACGTAGGCGAGCGCCTCCAGCGGATTCATCGGCGCGTTGGCCGGGCGCAGCACGACGTTGCCGGTTGCCGGGTCGGTGAACTGGGTGATCGGATCTTTCGCCGTCGCCGTGGCGAGGACGTTTGGCAGCGGCACGGTGGAGGTGGTCGGATCGAAGAGCGCCGCGTTCGGGCTGACGCTCTCCGACACCCCGGTGCCGGAACTGCAACCCAGGGCCAACAGGAACAGCGGGTAGAGGAAGAAGCGTCGCATGGTGTCACCTCGGCGAAGGGGTAAAGGGCATCAACTTAGAACTTGAAGGTCAGGTTGGCCGCGAGCAGGTAGGCGTCGCTCTTGAACGTGCCGTTTTCGCCGCGCAGGGTGCTCGGGTCCTGGTTGTGCACTGCGCGCTCCGAAAAGTGCACCCACATGTAGGCCAGGTCCAGGGTGGCCAGCTCGTTGTGGATGCCGGCTCCGAAGGCGAAGCTGTGGCGGTCGGCGTCGGGAAGCAGCGGATCGACGGTCGCGTCGGGAACCGGGGTGGTGTCGAACGAGTAGCCGGCGCGCAGGTCCAGCTTGCCGTTCAGCGCGTACTGCCCGCCGAACTTGTAGCTCCAGACGTCCTGCCAGTTCTTCGGGTCGGGCTTGTTGTTGAAGACCGCCAACTGCGGGTTGTCGAAATTGATCAGCAACTTGTCGAAGCAACTCCAGCCGGTCCTGGTGGCGTCGAACTCCAGGGTGAGCCGCTCGGTCGGCAGCCAGGCGACGGCGAGGTCGAGGGTGTCGGGAAGGGTGATGCTGGTCGAGGCGGTGCTGGTGGCGCGGGCGCGGGAGTAGGGGAAAACGGCGGCGCTGGGAAGGCCGATCGCTCCAAATCCCGTGGGCGTGGTCGCCAGGAAATTGGCGTCCCCCTTCACGTCGAGGGTGAGCCGGCTGCGGTAGGCGAGGCCGAAGATAACCTGGTCGCGCGGTTTCCATCTGACTCCGAAGTTGTATCCTACGCCGGTCGCCGTGCCGTCCACGCCGAGCGACCCGAGCTCGAAGGCGCCCAGCGGAGGAGCCGGGTTGTTCGGGTCTATCACCGGGCTGTAGGCGGCTTTTTGCAGCGATACGATGGCGTAGCTGACGTCAAGCCCGGCGGCGACGGCGAGTTTCAGGTTGTCGAAACGATAGGCGACGGTGGGCTGAAAGTTGATCGGCTTGATCGAGACGTTCTGGACCTGATTGCGAAAGACGCTGCTGTCGTCCCAACTCTTGGCCACGGGGTACAGGGTGTTTATGCCGATGCCGACGGAAACCGGGAAGGAGTCGAAGCTGTAGCTCGCATACAAGGTCGGGGCGATGAACAGGTCGCGCTTGGCCCTTTCCGAGACCGTGGAAAACCCGGTGCCCAAGGGGGGATTGCCGGTCAACGGCGTGGTGCCGTTGAACTCGGTCTGCGGCACCAGTATGGCTAGGGAGCCCAGGCTCACCTGCGCTCCGGGTAGAAAGGCGATGCCGGCGGGGTTGTAGTACAGGGCGGAAGGGTCGTCGGCCTGAGCGGCAAAGGCGTTGCCCATGGCCATCGCCTTCGCCCCCTGCTCGCTGATCTTGAAGCCCGCGCCGTAAGAAACGCCGCTGCTCACCCCCCAGATGGCACCGACCACCACAGCGCATAACAGGTTCATTCTCATTTGGCTCTCCTCGCGGAAACGGATCAGGCGATGCCCTGTGCCTACGGCAATTTCCCTTTTCGATGGCTACGCATCTCGTGAGAGTAGACCCCCCCCGCAGCCGGAGTCGTCGGTGGAGGGAGTGGCGAGGGGTGATACTACCGTCGGCCTCTTGTTAAGTCAAGCTAATATTAGTTTATGATAATTCATGTGGGGGGGTAGCGAGGGGGAGGGGGGGGGCGATTGGCGCAGGGAGAGCGCGTCCGGCGTGGTTTCAGTCGTGCATGGAGACGCTGGCCTCGACGGCAAAGCGCTTGATCTTTCTGGTGGTGGTCTTCGGGAACTCGTCTTCGCGCAGCGTGAAGCGCTTCACCCGCTTGTAATCGGCAAGCTCCTTGCCCGCAGCCAGCACTTCGTCACGGATCAACTGCTCCACGTTGCTCAGCGACAAGGAGGCGATGCCGTGCCTGATCGCATAGTTGTCGATCTCTTCCTGGTTGGGATGGATCACCGCGTGCACTTCCTCCGCGACCGGGCCGACTTTGTGCCCGTAGACCATTGCTTCCGCTATGTAAGGGCTTTTCAGCAGTTCGTTTTCGACCTCTTCGGGATAGACGTTCTTGCCGTTGGGGGTGACGATCAGGTTTTTCAGCCTGCCGCAGATCGACAGGAAGCCGTCGGGGTCGAGCCGTCCCAGGTCGCCGGTATGGTACCAGCCGTCCCGTAGCACCTCGGCGGTGGCCTGCGGGTTGTTGTAGTACCCCTGCATCACGTTGGGGCCTTTGACCACCACCTCGCCGATCCGATCCTCGTTGGGATTGTCGATGCGGACCTGCACCTCGTTCAGCAGGCAGCCGACGGTGCCCAGTCGCATGAAGCCCGGCTTCTCGGCGGAGATCACCGGCGAGGTCTCCGTTATGCCGTACCCCTGGTAGATGCTGAGGCCGAAGGACAAGAGCCCGCGGGCGACGGCCGGATCGAGCGCCGCGCCGCCGCTGATGAAGATGGTGCCGGCCCCGAAGGCCTTCTTCACCTTGGAGGTGATCAGCGGGCGGGTGACCGGGATGGAAAAGAGCATCCGGGAGAGTTTTTTCGATGCCACGTTCTTGCGGATCCGGTCCAGGAGCATCTTGTAGACCGCGGGTACGCCGAGCAGGAAGGTCGGCTGCACCTCGGCCAGGTTCTCACCCAACTTCTTCAGCGATTCGGCGAAGGAGACCTTGCCCCCCATGCAAAGCGGTAACAGGATGCCAAGCACCTGTTCGAAGATGTGGTTGATCGGCAGAAAGGAGAGGGTGTGCATGCTGTCGTCAAGGTTGAAGTGGCTGACCGCCCCCTGCAGATTGGAGACGATATTGCTGTGGGAGAGCATGGCCCCTTTGGAGCGCCCGGTGGTTCCTGAAGTGTAAAGGATGACGGCGGTGTCGTCGGCGTTGCGCGGCGAGGGGGGCGGCGTTGCGTCCTTTAGCAGGGCGTCCAGCGGCATGATCCTGCCGTCCCGGAGCATGGCCGTGCGTATGGCGAGGGTGGGGGAGAAAGGGTCCTGCCATTCGGGTTCCGTCACCTTGCCGGTGGCCGAGCTCAAAAGGCGGTGCAACTGGCTGGCCAGGGTCTCGATCCTGCCCGCCCGCTCCGGGGGGATGGCGAGGCTGTTCACCAAGCCGTGCCATTCGTCGAGGAGCGCCGCCAAGGCCCGGGCCGTCCCCGGGTCGCTTTTTCGATCCTTGGCCGGGTGCAACAACACGATCTCCTCCAGCGTCTGGAGCGCGGGCGCGCATTCGAGTACCCCTTCCAGCCAGGCGGAGTCGGTGAACACTACCCGCGCCGCGCAGTCGGTAAGGATGTGGCGCAATTCGGCGCTCTTCAGCTCCTTGTCGATCGGCACGGCGACGCCGCCCGCCCTCAGGATGCCGAGGTAGCTCGCGACCCAGCGGCTGGAAGAGGGGGCCAGCAGCGCGGCGTGGTCGCCGGGCTGAAAGCCGCGTTTGAGCAGGCCCGAGGCGATCCTGCCCGAGCACTCCCAGAGTTCGCGGTAGCGGGTTTCCTGCCAGACGCCGGCGACCTTCTCGCGCAGCGCGGTTCTATCGGCAAAGGTCTGGCAACGCGATTGCAACAAGGAATCGATGGTCTGCAAGCGGCTTTCTCCTACCCCGTAATGGCGACCGGATACTTATAGCAAGAAACAGTGGGCGCGGCTAGCTCAAACATCGTCTCCTAAGCGCTCAATGCATGGTGTCATCCGTCACCGCCTCGCCCAGCAGCCGGCGCAGCGCCTGCTCCTCGATGAAACTGAACAAGTCGCTCTTGCCGAAAGCGATCTCCACGTTGCCGCGGCATTTCCTGAGAGTGACCGCCACCTCGTGAACCCCGTTGCCCAGCAGTCCGAAATAGACCTGGTCGATGCGGTTTCCCCTTCGGTGAGGTTCGCTGCGGCGCAAGTCGAAATATACCGCCTGGTCCAGCGCGTCGTTGGTCAGATAGATCATGGTGCACCTCCTTGGTTTTCCCCAGTAAACCACAGGTGCGCGACAGAATATGTCGCAAGTGCCGAGCGCCCCCGAAAAACCTCCACAACCGCTGCTGCATTCCCATACTTCCCATAATTCCCATAATTCCCATAATTCCCATAATTCCCATAATTCCCATAATTCCCATAATTCCCATAATTCCCATAAAGATCACCGCCAAGACGGTTGACATCTCGGCGAAAAGTACCCAGACTACCAGCGCCGACCACCGACAAATCCAAGAGGGGGTGAGAAGATGGAGTCAGATCGCGTCAAATGGAACCAACGCTACGGCGGCAAGGATTACATGTTTTCCTTCACGCCGTCCAAGTTCTTGGCCAGGAGCGTGGAACGGGTCTGCGCGCTGGTCGCGGGGAGGCGGGCGCTGGACATCGCCTGCGGCGAGGGGCGAAACGCCATCTTTCTGGCGCAACACGGCTTCCAGGTGAGCGCCATCGACATTTCTGAGCTGGGTGTGGAAAGGGGACGGGCGCGGGCGGAGCAGGTGGGTGTCTCGGTGGATTTTATCGTCGCCGATCTGGAGGATTACCGGCTGCAGGGGGTCTACGACCTGATCGTCGACTTCAATTTCCTGCTGAGGCCGATGATCCCGGAGATGGTGGCCTCCCTGGCGTCAGGCGGCGTTATTTTGATGGAGACCATCCTGAGCGATCCGGGTCTTGAGGGGGAACACTGCAAGGATTATCTGCTGCAATCGGGGGAACTGGAGCGGCTTTTCTCCTGGTTCGCCGGAGATATCCTGCTACTTGAGGAAGATCTTTCCCATGGCACCCCGGTGGCGCGGGTGCTGTTTCGCAAGGCCTAACCCGCAGCTAACTGGGAGCGTTTCAGTCGAGCGTTAACGCGATGGTCAAACCGGGCACCGCTCCTTGATCGTTGACCACCTGTTGGTCGGACAAGGCGAAATCCGCCGCGGTTACCGACTTCCCTGCGGCGATATCGCAGACGATGAAGGCGAATTCGCCGGAGGAAAGACCGCTGGTGGAGACCAGCGCCATGGTCACGCTGCCGGCTTGGCCGGCCGCGGCAGCCCGGTAATGGGACGCGAACAAGGCACCGAGGGGGGCCACTCCGGATGCGGCGGCGGTGGTCGGGTCGAGATCTCCGGCGGGCGATGCCTTCACCGTGACGCCGTCGGGAAGGGTGACCGTTGCCTGCACCGCTTTGGCGACGCCTCCGTTAGTAGCCGTCCCGGCCAGTTTCAGCCTCAGCTTCGCCGAACTGCCGCCGCCCGCTGCTCCGCCACCGCCACCTCCGCCGCAGCCAGCAAGGGCCAGGCAGCTGGCGACGGCCAAGGTAGAGAAAAGCGCCTTCAGCCTCAAACTCCGCGTCTCGATGATTGGCTGCTCCGCTCGCTCTCGCATGGCCATCAGCGCGTGCCGAGGTAGACGGTGGCGATGCCGCCGGTCAGGTCGAAATGCCGCACGTCCTTGAAGCCCACCTCGGCCATCATCGCCTCGAAACGCTGGCGGGAAGGGAATTCCAGCACCGAATCGGGGAGGTAGCGGTAGGCGCTGAACCTGGAAAAGGCGCCGCCGATGACGGGGAGCATCTTCAGGAAATAGAAATGGTACAAGGACCTGAAGAGGGGGGAGGTCGGGGTGGAGAATTCCAGGATCACGATCCTGCCGCCGTCTTTCAGCACGCGGCGCATCTCGCTAAGCCCCTTGTGCCGGTCTACCACGTTCCTGATGCCGAAGGAGATGGTGGCGGCGTCGAAGCTGCGATCTTCGTAGGGTATCTCCTCGCAGGGCGCCACCTGCAGGGTGATGCGGCCGGCGTGGCGCGATGCCTGCACCTTGACGCGCCCGAGCTCCACCATCTCCGGGCAAAAGTCGACGCCCACTATGCTGACGGAGGCGGGGGTCTGGGAGGCGATCTCCAGGGCCACGTCTCCGGTGCCGGTCGCCACGTCCAGGACCCGGCCCGCGCCCGACAGGCCGATCTTGCCGACGGCGAAACGGCGCCAACGACGGTCGATGCCAAGCGAAAGCAGCCTGTTCAAAAGGTCGTAGCGCGGGGCGATGCTCCCGAACATGGCGCGGATGCGTTCACCCTTTTCCGACAGTGCGTACATATTTCCCTACCTTTTTGACGCCTGAAATGCTATAAATTCGCGACGGCCGCGGCCGTACGACCCTTGATTTTTAGCATAAAGCGGCCGGGCTTGCCACTAAAAACGCCCGGTCGGCTTTTTTCCGCCGGCAACGGCTCCCCCCGCAGCCGTTCCCCGCACCGATCTCGAACAGGAGGCAAAGCGTGTTCCCGCATATCCGCCCCCAGGACGTAGCAGACATCCTGATCATGGCGTTCCTGGTCTACCAGCTTTACAGCTGGTTCAAAAACTCCAAGGCGCTGCAGGTGGTGCTGGGGTTGCTCTTTCTGGGGGCCATCTATGTGGTCACCAAGAGCCTCGGGCTCTTCATGACCAGTTGGATACTGCAGGAACTCGGCACCGTGCTGCTGATCCTTTTGATCGTCGTATTCCAGGCGGAGATCCGCCAGGCGCTTTATCGCTTGAGCCTTCTGCGCAATTTCTTCGACCGTCAGGAGACCGGGGTGCGGGTCGACCTGCTGGAGTTCTCGGCGACCGTCTTCGCCCTGGCGGCCCAGCGGATCGGCGCCCTGGTGGTGTTCCAGCGCGAGGAACTGCTGGACGAGTGCATCCTGCACGGCGTCCCGCTGGACTCCCTGGTCAGCGGTCAGTTGCTCACCAGCATCTTCCTGCCGTCCTCGCCGCTGCACGACGGCGCGGTGTTGATCAAGGACGGCCGGGTATCGCTCGCCTCCTGCCATCTGCCGCTGTCGGTGAGCGCCGAGGTGCCGCAGCATCTGGGGACCCGGCACCGGGCCGGGCTGGGGCTGTCCGAGCGCACCGACGCGGCCATCGTCATCGTTTCCGAGGAACGCGGCCAGGTCTCGCTGTCGCTTGCCGGCGAGCTGCAGGCCATGGGGTCGCAGGCGGAATTGCACGAGAAGCTCACCTCCCTGCTGCTGCCGCTTTCCCCGGAGGCGCAACGGGTAAGTCTTCGCTCCAGGCTCTTCGCCAACCTCTGGCCCAAGATCGCCGTGCTGGCGCTGGTGGTCGCCTGTTGGCTGCTGATCACCTTCAGGCAGGGGGAGATCCTGACGGTCACCGCCCCGATCAAGTTCCACAACCTGCCGGAAACCCTCACCATGACCCGAAGCAACCCGGAGGAGGTGGACCTCCAGTTGAAGGCCTATTCGCACCTGGTCTCCTCCCCCAAGGACCTCGATATCGTCGTCAACCTCGACCTCTCCAAGGCCAAGGAGGGGAGCAACAGCGTCCAGATCAGGAAGGAGGACATCAAGCTCCCTCCGGGCGTGGTGGTCGCCAACATCGAGCGCTCCCTGGTCAAGGTAGTCGCCGAGCGTAAAGTGCGCAAGGACGGGGCCAAAGAGCGCTAGCCGGTCTCCACATCGTCCACATCGTCCACATCGTCCACATCGTCCTTCGTGCGTGTCAATCGGGTTGACTTCTTCAGCCGATTGTTATATAAATTGGCGCACCCGATGTTTGCCGCAAAACAAATGTAGGAGGACTAATGATAAATAGCCTCAAGCTATTCGCCATCTGCGTTATCATCCTTTCCTTCCCATCCTTGGCCCTTGCTAAAAAGACCCACCGCGTCAAAAAGAATGAGACCGTATATACGCTGGCCAAGAAGTATCACGTCACGGTGGAAGAGCTAAAAAGCGCCAATAACCTGGTTGGGAACAACATCGCACCGCGGCAGATTCTGGTCATTCCGCCCAGGACCGCCGCCGTTGCCGGCGCCGGTCTGTACAAGGTGACCAAGAGCGAGACCCTGTCCCGCATTTCCCAAAAGACCGGGGTGTCGGTGGCGGAGCTGAAGCGTTTCAATAATCTGAGCAGCAGCCGGGTCAAGGCCGGAAAGATGCTGGCGCTCAGGGAAAGCGCTCCGCCTGAAGAGCCGCGGGCAAGGGTGGCGATGGCGAGGAAGCTGCAGCTGCGCCACAAGGATCTCTTCAGCGACAAGGATTACGAGCAGAGCCTGCAGGAGCTGACCGAGGCGGAGCCCGAGCGGCAGATCGACCTGCGAAAGAGCGCGGAACTCAAGATGGACGGCATCAAGGAGCTGAAGAAATCGGCCTACGGTTTCCTCGGCACCCGCTACCGCTTCGGGGGGAGTTCGCGCTCGGGCATCGACTGCTCCAGCTTCGTGCAGCAGGTGTTCCGCGAGCAGGAGGTGTCGCTGCCCCGCACCGCGCGCGAACAGTTCGAGATGGGGACGCAGGTGGCGCCGGGCGACCTGCAGAAGGGGGACCTGATCTTCTTCAGCACCTATGCCTCCTACGCTTCGCACGTCGGCATTTACCTGGGCAACAACAAGATGATCCATGCCTCCTCCCGGGACCGCAGGGTGGTGATCTCGCTGATGAACACCTCCTACTACCGTTCCCGTTTCCTGGGGGCCAAGCGCATCACCAAGCTGAATCCGGACGTCTTCAGGTTCGACGACCTGATCCTGGGGGTCGAGGAAGAGAACCCCGACGACGCTCAAAAGAACGACGCCTTGGGCCTGGCCAGCAGCAATTAGCCGCTCGGCCGCAGCCCGCATGCAACATTTCCGATCCGGCCCCTGTGGCCGGATTTTTTTATGGGTGCCATGAAAATTCTCCTGGCGTACAAATCGCATCCCGAAGGGGCCGATGACCCGTTCACCTCGCTGCTGCCGGCGGGGCTGCTCACCCTGGACGCGGTGCTGCGCCGTGACGGCCACCAGGTCACCCTCGCCAACCTCTCCGGCTTTTCCTGGCAGCAGGTGCGCCAGCTCCTGAAAAAGCTGCGCCCGGAGGCGCTGGGGATTTCCCAATTCACCCACAACAGGATGGAGTCGCTGAAGCTCGCCGCACTCGCCAAGGAGCTGGATGCCGGCTGTTTCGTGGTGCTGGGCGGGCCGCACGCCACCCATGCCTGGCTGGAGCTTTTGGCGGGCCATCAGGAGCTGGACGCGGTGGTGCTGGGGGAGGGGGAGGAGACGCTGGTCGAACTGCTCGCCGCCCGGCAGGCGGGGAGGGCTCTTTCGGAGGTGGCGGGAATCGCCTATCGCCAGGGGGAGAGCGCCCTGCAGAGCGCGCGCCGCGCCGCCATCGCCGATCTCGATCTGCTCCCCATGGTCGGCGCCGATACCGGGGAGAGCGTCGGCGTCGATTGGCGGCGTCAGTTGGAGTTCGTGATTACCTCGCGCGGTTGTCCGGCGAGCTGCCTGTTCTGCTCTTCGCCGCTCTTTTGGGGCAGGGGGGTGCGTTTCCGCTCGCCGCGCTCGGTGGTGGAGGAGATCCGGCTCTTGAAGGAGCGCTACGGCCTGCTCTACTTTTCCTTCCGCGACGACACCTTCACGGCCGATCGGCCACGGGTGCTGGAGATCTGCCGGCAGTTGCAGGAGCAGCGGTTGCACGTGCTCTGGAATTGCCAGTCCCGCGTCACCGCGGTGGACGAGGAGATGCTGGTCGCCATGAAGCGGGCCGGCTGCGAGTGCATCCAGTTCGGGGTGGAATCCGGCTCGCCCCAGATGTTGAAGGCGCTCGGCAAGCGGATCGTGCCGGCCGACGTGGAGCGGGCCGCGGCGGCGGTGCGGCGGGTGGGGATCAACCTCTCCGTCTACCTGATCACCGGGATCCCCGGAGAGGGGGAGGCCGACCTGCGGCAGACCGTGGAGCTGATCGGCAGGATCAAGCCCCAGGACGGCCAGGTCTCTCCCCTGGTCTACTACCCCGGCACCCAGCTCTTCGCCAAAGCGCTCCGGGAGCGGACGGTTGCTGCGGATCTGTTCGAACAGCAGCGGGGGGAAGGCTTCCTGGTGCGCCGTGACGCCTTCGTGGAGCGTTCCCGGTCGGCCCTGATGAAGGCGTTGGGCAAGGCGGCCAAGAGCGGCGGCTTCACTCCGGCCGAATTCGAGCGGCAGCGCGGGTTGCTCGGCTACTCCTTCGTGACCGAGATGCTCGCCGCCGAACTGAGCGAGCAGCGGGGAGAGTGGCAGAGTGCTGTGGCGCTGCACCGGGGGATGGTTGAGGCCGAACCGGAGAACCCGTGGGGCCATCTGCTCTTAGCAGGGGTGCTGGCGCGGCTGGGCGAATTGACGGCTGCCCGCGCCGCCTATCAACAGGTGCTGCGGCTCGTCCCCCGGCACCTGCCGGCGCTGGTGGCGCTGGGCGAGATCGCGCTGGCCGCCGGCGAAAAGGGTCCGGCCGGCAAGTATTTCCAGGAGGCCCTGCTGTTGGAGCCGACGGAAGCCGCGGCCCTGGAAGGGCTGGCCGCCGCGGGAGCGAAGCGGCGGGGGCCGCGACCATAAACATACCCGTAGGATGCGGTGAACACCGTGAACCGCATCATTCCCAAACCGATGCGGTTCGTTCCTCACCGCATCCTACAAAAGCGACTGCGCCGTACAAAAAAAGGGTGCTCCCGCTTAACCGGGGGCACCCTTTTTTAGCAACTGCTGCGGTATCCTGCGAGACCTATTTGTTGACGGCGAGGCCCGGCGCGAAGATGATCTTGTCGAAGGTGCGCTTCAGGGTCTTGCTCTGGAAGTTCACCATCGGCGGCGCATCCGGGAATTCGACGGTGTCGCCGACTTTCACCGGGGTCTGCATGGCGGCTACCCACAGTTTCTGGCCGTTCTCGTCTACCTGCACGTAGGTGTATCCGCCGGAATCCATGGTTTCGACGACTTTTCCCTTATGCCCTGCGCCCGGCTTGATCTCCTGTGCCTTCATGCCGGCATGGGGATTCGCGCCTGGTGCCGCGGCAGGCATCTGCCCTGCGGGCGCCGCGGCGGGAGCCTCAGCTTTGGGTGCTTCTTCCTTTTTCTGGCAGCCGACAGCCGCCGCAGCAACTATTGCCAACAGGACTACAAAAGTCTTCTTCACAGTTACCTCCGTGTTAGACATATTTAAGCTTACAGTCGCTCAGACTAGCATAATTTTCATGTTGTTTACAATAAAAAAATCAGCATTGCCCGGTTTGATCTGCGCATTCGTCTCAAGCTTCCCGCGGCTATTTGCCGATCATCACTTCTCCGGTGTCGGTGACCAGCCGCACCGGCAGCTCGAACACCCTCATGAAGATGTTAAGCACTCCCTTCGCCAGCGACTTCACCGGCACCGCCGTCACCTGCGGGTCCTCGACCGGACCCTTGGCCTCGAAATAGGTGGTGACCAGCGAATGGTCCTTGCCGGTCAAGATCCAGCCGACGATCGGTATCCGGCTCACCACCTTGTCCACCGTCTGCAGCGGTTGCACGCCGATGATCAGATCCAGCTGGTTTTTAACCAGGTCGAGCTTGCCCACCGTGGAGAGGTTGATGGCGTTGCTGTCCAGCAGCAGATCCGTGGTGGAGGCGAAGCCGTCTCTGACGGCGAGCTCCCCGGTGATCTTGTTGTAGGGCATCCCCCCCGAAACCATGTCCGGCAGATGGAATTTGAGCAGCTGGGAGAAGTTCAAGATCGAGAAGACCTTGGAAAGGGTGGAGAACTTGTTGATGCTGCCGTGTTCGATCTTCACCTTGACGGTGCCCGCGGCGCTCTTTTTCAGCTCGGCGGCGCTTTCCCCCTTGGCCGACAGCTCCGCCAGCACGCTGGCGGTTCCGGTCAATTCCTGTTTTTTCGCTCCCATGGCCCGCATCAGCCGCTCGGCCGAGACCTTGTGCAGATTGGCGGTCACCTGGTAGCGGGGCGCGCCGGGGCCGAGGTCGATGCGCATCTTGCCGGAGACTTCTCCCTCCAGGCTGGAGAAGTCGATCGGCTGCAGGAGGAGCACCTTGTCTTCCAGCAGGAGCTGGCACTTGAGATGCTGGAACGGGATCTCCCGCGCCTTTCCTTCGGCGGCGGCGACATGCGCTTTCAGCGTGAAGCGGCTGCCGCCTGCCGGAGAGGCGCCGAACAGCGGGGCCAAGTCCTCCAACTCGAGGTGGGGAGAGGCGACGGTGAGGTCGATGGCCGGGTGCTGCATCCCCTGCACGCTCCCCTTGATCTGCAGCACGCTCTTGCCGAGCGTGCCCGAGAGGGAGCCGATCTGCAGGTTGTCCTTGCCGTAGGAGAGGTTCCCCTGCAGGTTTTCGGCGCGCAGCGGCAGCCGGCCCCGGGGGAAACCCAGGTCCGCGAAATCCAGGGAGGGCGAGGAGAAGGAGAGGGAGAAGCTGGGAGAGTTGAAGCCGCTCAGCGTCCCGCGGCCGTTGATGGTCGAGCTCCCCAGCCTGACCGAGAGCTGGGAGCTCTCCAGCGACTCGCCGCCGATATGGATGTTGCCGTTGATGCCGGTCACCTGCTTGATCTTTTCGCCGGCCTTGAAGGACGCCCCGGAGAGGGCGACGCTCCCGGTCCACACCAGGCGTTCCAGCCCGGTGCCGGCGGCGTGCAGTTGCGCCTGCACCGTGCCGGCGGGCTGATATTTCCTCGCCGCCGGCAACAGCGGCGCGACTTCCGCTACCTGGAAATGGTTGCTCTTCAGGTCGATGGAGAGCGCCCCCTGATAGTGGCTGAGCGCCGTGGCGGAGAAGGCGAGCGGCGCCAGGTGGTAGTTGAGCGCGTTCAGCCGGAATTCGTCCTTGCCGAAGCTCCCCTTGAAGGAGAGCGCGTTCGGGCGCCCCTTGGGCTTCTCGATCAGCTCGGCAAAGGTGTAGCCGACGGCGCCAAGCTCCCAGTCGCCGGTCAGGTTGTAGAGCGAGGAGGTCCCCTCGCCGCTCAGCTTCAGCGTCGAGCCGTCTTCCAGGATGAGCTTCTCGCCGCGCCCCCGTCCCAAAAGCCAGGCCGCCTCCGCCTGTCTCGGGTGGATCAGCGCCGAGAACAGGTAACGGGTCGGAGTGGAGAGCGGATAGTCGGCGATGCGCCCCTCCAGGGAGAGCGGCGAGCCGCCGAAGCTCCCGGTCATCCCCTTCAGCAGGAAGTCCTTCCCCGCCAGTTCCAGCTCCCCGGCGAGGCCGCGAAAGACCGGAATCCCCGAGCCGTAATGAACCTCCCCCTGCTCGACCCGGGCGCGCACCGACAGGATGCTGGCGTTGTTGCCCAGTTCCATGTGCAGGATCTGGCTCACCCGGCCGTCGAGATGTCCCTGGTCGAGCCGGTAGAACCCGCCGGGTATCTTCTGCTCGATGAAGTCGGCCGTCCCCTTGACGATGATGCCGTAGGGGATGTAGGGGCGGAAATCCCGCAGGTTGAAGCGGTTGCTGGAGGCCTTGGCGACGATGCGCAGGTCCTTGGAGTGGAGGTCGGCCAGCCGGCAGCTCCCCTGCACGCTCAGCCCGTCCATGTTCAGCTTGACCGAGCTTATCTCCAGGTCCCGGTCGGTCAGCTCCAGCTTGAAGGTGGCTTTCAGCGACTTGGGCGTCAGCTGCGCATGGAACACCTGCGGGTAGTCGAGGTTCAGCCGGGTCACCTTCAACTCGCCCTCGGTCTTGAAGGCGGCGAGTTTCCCCTTGAAGCTGGCGTCGACGGCCAGTTGCCCCGAGAGGCTTTTGAAGGGGAGGTAGCCGCCGTAGTAGGGCCAGAAGTGCGCCGCGTCCAAGGGGCCGGTGCGCAGCCGTCCGCTCGCCTCGCACGCGCTTAGCGGCCGGCCGGCGGCGGGAATCTTGGCGACCCCGGCCAAAAGCAGCGCCGTCTTGCCTGGGCCGCTCCCCAGAAAGCCCTGCAGCTTGAAGTCGCAGGACTGGCCGCGCAAAAGCCGGCTCAGATAAAGGTCGGTCTCGGTGAGTTCGGTAAGGACCGCAGGGCCGGGGAGGGCGGCGTCGGTGAAGCTGATGCGCGCTTTGGTGAGCTCGACCCCCCTGATGCCGGCGGAGGCCCCGCCGGGCCCGGGTTTCAACAGGTCGCCGACGTTGAAGACCCCGTCGCGGTCGCGCGAGAGCCTGAGCACGGGACGCTCCAGGTGCATGCGCGACAACACCAGTTCGCGGCGCAAAAGCGGGATCAGGGCCAGGCTGATGGTGAGGCGGTCGGCCTTGACGAAGTCGCCTACCCCGTCCTTCTCCTTGATGGTCACGTCCCGGAAACTGAAGGAAAGGCCGTAGCGGAAGGAGAAATCTCCGGTGCCGTACTGCAGGTCGCGTTTCAGGGCGCTTCTCACTTGGGAGACGATCTCGGCCTTGTAGGTGTCCAGGTCGAGGTATCTCAGCATCAGGCTCCCCCCCACCACCACTACCGAGAGGACGGTGGCGATCAGCGGGAGCAGCCAGGCTCGTATCGATCTCAGTCGCATGGGTCGGTCCGCCGTTCCGATGTCGCCTTCACGAGGCGTCCGTGGGGAGCTCGATGATGAACCTGCTCCCCTTGGGGGAATTCTCTTTGGCCCTGATGAAGCCGTGGTGGTCGGTGATGATGGTGTTGACGATGGCCAATCCCAGCCCGGTGCCGCTTTTCTTCCGGGAGAAGTAGGGCTCGAAGAGCCTGGGGCGGTCTTCGGCGGCGATGCCGTGGCCGGTGTCGGAGACGGCGAAGGTGGCCATCTTCAGCTCGCCGTCGTAGGAGCTGGAGAGCTCGATCTCCCCCTCCTCCTCGATGGCGGCCACCGCGTTGTCCAAAAGGTTGATCAGCACCCGTTTGATCTGGTCCCGGTCCAGCATGATCTCCGGCATGCTGTCGTCGGTGTGCAGGGTGAACCGTATCCGGCGGTGCGCCTCCACGTAGAGGGTGAGCGCCTCCTTGAGCAGCAGGTTCAGGTTGTTGAGCGACGGCACCGAGGCGGGCATGCGGGCGAAATTGGAGAATTCGTCCACCAGCCCCTTCAACTCGTCCACCGATTTGATGATCATCGCGGTGCACTCGTCGAACACCTTCTCCTCTCCCTCGAAGCGGGCGAGGTAGCGCTTTCTGAGGCGCTCGGCGGAGAGCTGGATCGGCGTGAGCGGGTTCTTGATCTCGTGGGCGATCCTCCTGGCCACCTCGCGCCAGGCGGCCATGCGCTGGGCCTTGATCAGGGAGGTCAGGTCGTCCAGCACCACCACCATCCCCATGAACACGTCGTTCTCGTCCTTAAGGACGGTGAGGTTGGTGAGCAGCGTCAATTCCGAGTCGCGCATCGGGATCACCACCTGCTTGGTGATGGCGTCCTGCTTGGAGAGCACCATGTCGCGCAAAAGCCCCTTGACGATGTCCAGATGGGCGGGGCGCAGCACCTCGCGGAAGTTGTGGCCCGCCACCCGGTCCATGTTGATCAGCAGCAGCTTCTCGGCGGATTTGTTCACCGTGGTCAAGAGGCCGTCCTTGTCCACCGAGATGATGCCGGCGGTGACGTTGGCCAGCACCGCCTCCATGTAGCGGCGCCGCTGCTCCAGTTCCAGGTTGCTCTTTTGCAGCTCCTGGTTGGTCTGCTGCAGCGCCAGCTGGTTCTCCCTCAGGTCCTGAGTCATCCTGTTGAAGGAGGCGATCAGCATGCCGATCTCGTCGTGGCCGGTCTGCCCCAGGTGCACGTCCAAGTTCCCCTCCGCCACCTGCCGGGTGGCCTCGGCCAGTTCCTGGATCGGGATGGTGAGGCTTCTGGCCAGGTAGACGCCGAACCAGACGGCCAGAAAGACGATCACCATGGTGATCAGGAACAGGGTCAGGATGTAGCCGGTGGCGATCGGGTTCTTCATGATCTTCAACTGGCGGAATTCGTGGTAGGAGGCGGAGATCTCGCGCATCTTGGAGACCAGCGAATAGGGGACGTAGTAGTTGACCACGATCACCCCGACCACGTCGCTGTCGTTCCAGTTGGACCTGACCGGCACGATGCCGCGGATCAGGTCCGCCTTGCCGATGGCGTTCACCCGCGTCAACTGCTGCCCGGCCAGCCCCACCTTGAGGTCGTCGGAGGAGGGGTTGGTGAACTCGCCCAGCGGCAGCTTCGGGTTGGCGGCGCGGATCAGTTCCTCGCGCTGCGAGGAGAACACCTCCACCACCCCCAGGTTGTACTCCTGCTGCTTTTGGCGCACCAGCGCCTTCAGCTGCGGCAGATTGGCCTCGTTCAGGAGCTTTTGCGCCTTGATGGCGTCGCTGATCTGCTGGCCGTAGTAGAGCGCGCTGGCGGCGGAACTCTTGTAGTAGGTCTGCGCCACCTCCATCGACTCGTTCAGGGAGTTTTCCACCTGTTTGTTGAACCAGTTCTGGATGCTGTTGGTGATGAAGCCGGCGGAGACGAAGAAGAGCAGCATGGTCGGCACCAGCGACAAGGTGACGAAGGCGAGCACCAGCTTGGTGCGCAGGCGCGAGCCGGGGGCGTTGCGGCGCCGCTCCAAAAGCAGCTTGGCGATGTTCCTGAACACCAGGTAAACGAGGAGGATGATCAGCAGGATGATGACGTTGATGATGCCGAAGATGGTGATGTTGCTCCCCATCGGCACCTCGGAGCTCAGGCGCGACAGGTGGATTTCCACCGAGGTGAGGAGCAGGATGGTCAAAAGCGAGACGCAGACGATGATCGCCTCGCGTTTTCTCTTTTTGATCTCGGCGGCGGGAAGCTGAGGACCCGTCTCCTGCGGCGCGCTTGCGCCCTGTTCCCTTGTGGTAGGCATCGCCCCACTCTATACGAAAAGGGAAGGGAATTCAAGCAGATCGACTTGGGGGCGCAGGCCCAAAAAAAAGCAGCCCCTTCATGAGGGGCTGCTGACCGGCAGTGCAGGGTAATCTCGACCGAAATTTTGGGCTGGTCGTCAGTCCGCCCAGGCCAGTTCCGGGAGGGCGAAGTTGAACGGCGTGTGCTCGGCCTGGGGGGTGAGTTCCACCAGCGAGAAGCAGTCCGGGTGCTTGAGCAGTTCGGTGACCAGCTTGTGGTTCAACTCGTGCCCCGACTTGCTGGCCTTGACGTGGCCGAACAGGCGGTAACCGGCCAGCGCCAGGTCGCCCACCGAGTCGAGGATCTTGTGGCGCACGAACTCGTCGGGAAACCTCAGCCCCTCCTCGTTCAACACACCCTGGTCGCCGATCACCACGGCGTTCTCCAGCGAGCCCCCCAGCGCCAGGCCGTGCGCCTTGAGGGTTTCCACCTCGGACAGAAAACCGAAGGTCCGGGCGGCGGCGTAGTCGTCGGCGAAGCCGGTCTGGCTGAAGAGCATGGATTTGTACTGGCTCTTCACCGCCGGGTGCGCGAATTGCATGTCGAAGGAGATCTTGTAATGGCGCGAGGGGATGATGGAGATCTTCTTGTCGCCGTCGACCACGGTCACCGGCTTCTTTACCACCAGGTATTTGCGCGCCTTGCCGCAACCCTTGACGCCGGCCTTGGCGATCTCGGCCATGAAGGGGGCGGCGGAGCCGTCCATGATCGGCACCTCCGGCCCGTTGATGTCGATATGGGCGTTGTCGATGCCGCAGCTGTAAAGGGCCGCCATCAGGTGTTCTATGGTGGAGACGCTGGTCTGGCCGCTGCCGATGGTGGTGGAGAGCCTGGTGCTGACCACGTTGGCGGCGCGCGCCTCGATGGAGACCGCAGGGGAGAGGTCCACCCGGTGGAAGACCACGCCGGTGCCGGCTTCGGCCGGGCGCAGCGTCAGAGTGATGGTTTTTCCGGAGTGCAGGCCGATGCCGCTGAAGGTCGCTTTGTTGCCCAACGTTTGCTGGAATATCATGGCGTGCTCCCTGCCCATTTAATCAGTATGCGGACTATATAGCAAGGAATGGGCCAAAAAGAGGGGGGGGTAGGATTTGGAAAAAAGCTCGCTAGGCCGCGCTGATAGCGGCGCGGGGCGGAAAGTGGAGGCGCCGGCGGCGGGGGGCTGTGGTGCAAAAGCAACGAGGGGTGTGGCGTTTGTGCAACACTCTCGCGGGCAAAAGCGCAACACCGCTGCGGGGCTACGGCGCAACGCCGCAAGAAGTCCGGTCCGGAGGTGGAAACCGTCAGAGCCGGCCAGAGCGGACGATGGCCACCATCCACCAGAGGCCGACCACGCCGGCGCAGCTGTAGCCGAAGAAGGCGAGGGCGGGGAGGCCGAAAAGCAGCGGTCCCCGGTTGGTCTGCATGGCGATGGAGGAGCCGATCAGGAGCGCGGCGATGATCATGCTGAGCGACAGCCGGTTGGCGCAGCGGTCCAGCTCCCTGCTGAAGCGGTCCAGCCCGCGGTGTTCGAGATCGATGCGGAACCGGTTGCGGTTGATCTTGTTCAGCACCCCCTTCAGGTCGCGCGGCAGGCTTTTGGCCAGCGACAGGTAATCCTCCACCCCCTGCTCCAGCTCGCGGGCGATCCGCCCCGGGGAGCGTTGCTCCCTCAGTTCCCGTTCCAGGAACGGCCGCAGGTGCCCCGCCATGTCGAACTGCGGGTCCAGCTCCCTCCCCATCCCCTCCACCACCACCAGCACCTTGACCAAGAGCGTCAGGTCCGGGTGCAACTTGATGCGGTGGGTGGAAATCAGGTCGATGAAGTCGAGCAGCATGCGCCCGACCTCGATCTCCTTGAGCGGTATCTCGTAGAAGTGGTCGATGAATTCTGCCACCCCCCGCTTCAGCGCGCCCAGGTTCAGGGTCTCGCTGGTTTCGACGTTGCCGACCACCGTCTCGACCAGTCCCTTCACGTCCTTCTTGATCACCGCCGAGAGCAGATCGGTGAGGTAGCGCTTCAGGTCCGGGTCGAGCCTCCCCACCATGCCGAAGTCGAGCAGGCAGATGACGTTGTCCCGCATGATCAGCACATTGCCGGGATGGGGGTCGCCGTGGAAGAAGCCGTGCTCCAGCACCATTTTCAGAAAGGTCACCGCCCCGCGCCGGGCGATCTCGCGCCGGTCCAGCCCGGCCGCCTCGATGGCGGCGAGATCGCTCACCTTGATGCCGTCCACGTACTCGGTGGTGAGCACCCCGCGGGCGGTCGCCTCCCAGTAGACCCGCGGAAAGTAGAGGGTCGGGTCGCCGCGGAAGTTGTCGCGGACCCGCTCCATGGCGTGCCCTTCGCGGGAGAGGTCCATCTCGCGCCGGATGGTGTAGGCGAACTCGCGCACCACGCCGACCGGGTCGTAGAGGTCGCTTCTGGGCATGTGGCGCTCCAGGAGCAGCGCCACCCCCATCAGGATGTCGATGTCGGTCTCCACCGCCTCGGCCACCCCCGGGCGGCGCACCTTCACCACCACGTCCTCGCCGCCGATCAGCCGGGCGCGGTGCACCTGGGCGATGGAGGCCGCGGCCATCGCCTCCTGCTGCAAGAGCGCGAAGCGGCTGGCCGTGGGTGCGCCCAGTTCGCGCTCGATCTCCGCCTGGATCAGGGCGAACGGAATGGAGGGGACGCTGTCCTGCAAGAGCGCCAATTCGGCGACGAAGGCGGGGGGGATGATGTCGGCGCGGGTGGAGAGGAGCTGTCCCAGCTTGATGAAGGTGGGGCCCAGCTCCTCCATGGCCAGCCGCAGCCGTTGCGGGGGGGAGAGGTGATCCGTGGACCTGCCGCTGCCGCGGCGCAGCAGTCGGCGGGAGGCGGCCACCATCTGGGAGAGGTTCAGGTACTCCAGCAGTTGCCCCAGGCCGTACTCGGCCAGGACGCCGATGATCTGCCGGTAGCGCCGGATGCTCCTGACGTTGCGGTTGACCTGCAAAAGCCTCAACATTCGGTGCCCGGCTCCTCGTCCCGCCCTTCACCTTGTTGCGCCTCCAGCGCCCGGACGCGCCGCTCCAGCTTCTCGAAATCCTCGCGCGGCACCATGCCGAACCGGTCCAGCGCGCGCTTCACCTCGATCTCGGCCAGCTCGGCGGTCCGCTCCCGCCCCAAGCGCCCGATCTCCTGGATCCGCTCCAGAAACGCCCTCCCCTCGTCTTCGCTCAGTTTGTAGCGTGCCTTCATTTCCTGCACCAGTTCCTCGGCTTTCTTCTGCGTCAGGGCCGCCGCGCCCAGAGCGCTCAGCACCGCTTTCTCCAGCAGTTCAAACATGGCACACCTCCTAATGTGGGATAGCCGACCAAGGAGTTAACAATTCCTTGACGACCCTAATGATATCCGTCCGCTCCGGCAAAGTCAACGATGGACTCCCTTGACTTTACACGGGTTCTGGCCGATACTGCCAGACGGTCGCTACCGGGAGCACGGGAGTCTCATGCAGAAGAAAAGGACGCTGAACATCGGTAACTTGGCGCAGATCCTGTTGCAGCGAGGTCTGATCGACCAGGCCCAGTCGAGGGAGCTGATCGATCAGGGAGAGGTGCAGGCCCAGCGCCTGGCGAGCGCCCAGCAGGCGGGATATTCCCGGCGCCTGCAGCAGACGCCGGAGAAGGCGTCCCCCGCCGAGGTGATCGCTTCGCTCAACCTGGAGATACCCGGCTCCGGCGGCAAGCTTTTGACCGAGGACGCGATCACCGAGGTGCTGGCGGCCGCGATCGGCATGCCCTACCTGAAGATCAACCCGATGAAGCTCGACCTGGAGCTGGTGACGGCGCACATCTCGCGTCCCTTCGCACTGAAGAACCTGATCGTGCCGGTTGCCTTCTCGGCCGGGGTGGTCACCCTGGCCGTGGCCGATCCCTTCAACGATCAGGTGATCGAGGAGTTGAGAAGCGTCAAGCGCATGGAGTTTCGGCGGGTGCTGGCCTCGCGAAACGACATCCTGAAGATCCTGCGGGAGTTCTTCGGCTTTCGCGCCTCGGTGCAGGCGGCGGAGAGCGAAGTGGGGAACGCGGTGGACCTGGGGAACCTGGAGCAGTTCGTGCGCCTGAAGATGGGGCACGAGATCGAGGGGACCGACCGCAACATCGTTTCGGCGGTGGAGTTCCTGCTGCAATACGCCTTCGACCAGCGGGCGAGCGACATCCATATCGAGCCCAAGCGGGAGAAGACCCTGGTTCGGTTGCGGGTGGACGGCGTCCTGCACAACGTGCACGCGGTGCCCAAGCAGTTGCACCCCCCGATCGTCTCCCGGATCAAGATGCTTTCGCGCATGGACCTGGCCGAGAAGAGGCGGCCCCAGGACGGCAGGATCAAGACCAGCCATCAGGGCAAAGAGATCGAGCTGCGCGTCTCCACGCTCCCCGTCGCCTTCGGCGAGAAGGTGGTGATCAGGATCTTCGATCCCGACGTGCTGATGCAGGATCTCGACCAGATCGGGTTTTATCCGCGCGAGTATCAGCTCTACAACTCCTTCATCCGCAGGTCCAACGGCATCATCCTGGTGACCGGGCCGACCGGCAGCGGCAAGACCACCACCCTGTATTCGTCCTTGAGGAGCCTTTCCTCGCCCGAGGTGAACATCGTCACCGTCGAAGACCCCATCGAGATGGTGATGGAGGAGTTCAACCAGGTCGGGGTGCAAAGCGCCATCGGGGTGACCTTCGACAAGGTCTTGCGAAACATCCTGCGTCAGGATCCCGACATCATCATGATCGGCGAGATTCGGGATCGGGAGACCGCGGAGAACGCGGTGCAGGCGGCGTTGACCGGGCATCTGGTGTTGTCGACGCTGCACACCAACGACGCCCCCTCCTCGGTGACCAGGTTGATAGATCTCGGCGTCCCCCCCTTCTTGATATCGTCGACCGTAGTCGGCATTATCGCCCAGCGGCTGTTGAGAAAGATCTGTCCGGCCTGCAAGCGCGAGCGTCGGCTGACGGTTGAGGAGCAGGAGTATCTGGGGTTGAAGGCGGCGGGGCAGGTCTGGTATGGCGAGGGGTGCGGGGAGTGTCGCGGGACCGGCTACAAAGGGAGGACCGGGATATTCGAAGTGCTCGACGTCAACGAGGGGGTGAAAGCGGTGTTCACCGAGCGCCTGGACCTGGCCGCCCTGCGTGCAGTGGCCAAGCGTGACGGCATGGTGACCCTGCGGGAGTTGGCGGTGAAAAAGATGCTGCAAGGCGCCACCACCTACGAGGAAGTGATAGCCGTCACCGGCTGAGAGCGCGGGCTTGAGGAGGGCGCAGGCCTTCCCATTTATTCGATCATCCGTCCGATCCGTCCGATCCGTCCGACAAAACCCAAAAGGAGCCGCCCCATGCCGTCGCCAGCCGAGCAACCCACAGACATCGCCATCTTCGCCGGTGGCTGCTTTTGGTGCATGGAGCCGGTCTTCGACCGGATGGACGGCGTCCTTGCCGTCGTTCCCGGCTACATCGGCGGGAGCACCCCCGACCCCAGCTACCGCGAAGTCTGCTCCGGCGAGACCGGCCATGCCGAGGCGGTGCGCATCGTCTTCGACCCGGCGCGGGTGAGCTATCGGGAGCTGTTGCGTGTTTTCTGGCGCAACATCGACCCCACCACGCGGAACCGGCAGTTTTGCGATTACGGCAGCCAGTACCGCAGCGCGATCTTTTATCTGAGCGAGGAGCAGCGGCTGGCCGCCGAGGAGTCCAAGCGCGAACTGCAAGAGTCGAGGCCGCTGAATCTGCCGATCGTCACCGAGATCGTGGCGGCCGGCGAGTTTTACCCCGCCGAGGAATACCACCAGCAGTATTACCAGAAGGAGCCGCTCAATTACCAGATCTACCACGCCAACTGCGGCCGCAAACCTCGTCTCAAAGAGCTCTGGGGCGAATAACCGCCCCTCCCTCCCCTCGACTCGTCGACCCGCCGCAGCGCTTGCGGCGGGTCCGACCGGCCCGATTCGCCTCCCGCCCCGCGAAAACCGCAGCTACATTCTTTCTCCCGCCGGCTTTACATTCGTTTTTCTCCTTCTACAATCTTTACCGTCACTTCTAATGATAAGCCGGTGAAGCCATGACTCATGTTATCCAACGACTAGGCGCCTGGACCATCGCCCGGGTGGCGGATCTGGGAAGGATGCTCAACTTCCTGCTCTACGCCGTGTACGTCTGCGTCGCAGATCCGGTCCGTCCGCGGCACATCATCAAGCAAATCAGCTTCATCGGCGCCAAGTCGAGCTTCGTCATCGTGCTTACCGCCGGCTTCACCGGCATGGTGCTGGGGTTGCAGGGTTATTACACGCTCACCAAATTCGGCTCCGAAGGGATGCTGGGCGTGGCGGTGGCCCTGTCGCTGATCCGGGAATTGGGTCCGGTCCTTTCGGCGCTGATGGTGACGGGACGCGCCGGCAGCGCCATAACCGCCGAGATCGGCATCATGCGCATCTCCGAGCAGATCGACGCGCTGGAGACCATGGCGCTGGAACCGTTCAAATACCTGGTCTCGCCCAAACTGATCGCCTCGCTCCTGGCGCTGCCGCTGCTGTGCGCCATCTTCGACCTGGTCGGCATCTGGGGCGGTTACCTGGTCGGGGTACGGCTTTTGGGAGTTAATCCGGGGGCCTATTTCGGGGAAATGAAAAACTCCGTGGAGTGGCAGGACGTCTATTCGGGGATGATCAAGTCGCTCAGTTTCGGGGTGATCATCGCCTGGGTCTGCTGCTACAAGGGATACTATACGGGGCACGGCGCCGAAGGGGTCTCGCGCGCCACCACCGGGGCGGTGGTTTTATCCAGCGTGCTGATCCTGATCTGGGACTATTTCATCACCTCGGTGCTCCTGTGAGGCGGCCATGATTTCACTAAGAGGGGTGCGAAAATGGTTCGGCAGTCAACTGGTGCTAAACGGGGTCGATCTGGAGATTCCCACCGGCGAGATCACCGCCATCATCGGTCCCTCCGGCGAGGGAAAGAGCGTGCTCTTGAAACATATGATCGGTCTGCTGCGGCCGGACAGCGGCAGCGTGCAGGTGGATGGAGAGGAGATCACCTCCCTGGGGCGCGGCGGGCTGAACCGGGTGCGGGAGAAGTTCGGGATGCTGTTCCAGAACGCGGCGCTCTTCGACTCCCTCACCGTCTTCGACAACGTCGCCTTTCCGCTGCAGGAGAAGACCAAGCTGACCGATGCCGAAATCGCCCAGCGGGTGCGGGAGGCGCTGCTTCATGTGGGGCTTTCCGGCGTGGACGCGAAATATCCGGATCAGCTATCGGGAGGGATGAAGAAGAGGGTGGGGCTCGCGCGGGCGCTCTTGATGGACCCTCGAATCATCCTGTTCGACGAGCCCACTACCGGACTCGATCCGGTGATGGGCCGGGGCATCCACCATATGATCAAGGAAACCCATGCCAAGTTCGGCTACACCGCGGTGGTGGTTTCCCACGAGATACCGGAAATCTTCGACATCGCCGACCGGGTCGCCGTCTTGTACCGGGGATCGATCGTCGCCTCCGGCACCCCGGAAGAGATCAAGTCCAGCAGCGACCCCATGGTGCGGCAGTTCATCAGCGGCAGCTTGGAAGGCCCGATTCAATTGGAAGGAACGATGAGGGATGAGGAAGGTTTCAGACCGGTCTGACCAGTCCGACTGGTCAGAAGATGTTTTAGACACAGGTGGCACATGAAAACCACGAACATAGATACGGTGGTCGGACTCTTCGTGCTGATCGGCATACTCTGCCTTGGCTATCTGTCGATCAACCTCGGCAAGCTTGAGTTCTTCGGCGGAGACTCCTACCAGGTGAAGGCCTATTTCGACTCGGTGGCGGGGCTCAAAAAGGGAGCCTCGGTGGAGATCGCCGGCGTCGAGGTGGGGCGCGTGGACGGCATCTCCATCGACCCCAAGCAGGGCGCCCGGGCACGGGTGGATCTCAGCGTGCGCAAGGGGTTGAAACTTCAGGACGACGTCATCGCCTCGGTGCGCACCCGAGGGCTGATCGGGGACCGCTATATTCTGCTGAAACCGGGCGGCTCCGATACGCCAATCGAGCCGGGCGGCACCATCAGAGAGACGGAGCCCGCGGTCGACTTCGAGGAACTGTTCAGTAAATACGTGCACGGCCAGGTCGAATAGCTCCGACAGCCGGCATTCAGTCAGCGGTCAATCGACCGAAGGAGGAAGAGATGAAGGGGATATCCAGATCAGACTTGGCGAAAAGGACGCTCCGATCTTCCCGGACCGCCGCCATCTCAGGGGCATCGTGCAAGACTCTCGGAGTGCTGGTGCTGGCTGCGGCCTTGCTGCTGGCCGCCGAGCGGCTCCCGGCCAGGGCCGAGTCGCTCGACGTCAGGGAGTGCGTGGCTCGCGCCCTGGCAAACGCCCCGGAAGTCGGCGAGGCGCAGGCGGATCTGGCGCTCTCCCGGGCGAAGCTTGACGAGGCCAAGGGGTGGCGCTATCCGCAGATCGAATTCCTGGGCCTGACGGGGCCGGTCCCGAGGGCGCGGGGAAACCAGGTGTTCTCGCCGGACAGCATAAATTCCACCGGCCACTGGACCTGGTTCGAGCGCGGCGACGCCACCTTGGTGCAGCCGATTTACAGCTTCGGCAAGATCTCGCACGCCATGTCCGCCGCCGGCCACGGCATCGAGGTGGAGAAGGCGCGCCAGGAGCAGATCCGCAACGAGATCGTCCCCAAGGTGAAGGAATATTACTACGGCGTGCTGCTCGCCCGGGAACTGAAGGCGTTGCTCGGCGAGGTGCGCGACGATCTGAGCCAGGCCAGGGACAAGGCGAGAAAGCTGCTGGAGCAGAATTCCGAGAACGTGGAGGAGGCGGATCTTTACAAGCTCGACGCCTTCAGCGGCGAGGTGGGCAAGTACCTGGCGGAGGCGACCAAGGGGGAGACCCTGGCCCTTTCCGCCTTGAAGGCCAAGATCGGCCTCGCGCCGGCGGCGACGCTGGAACTTGCCGACACCAGGCTTTCCAGGGTCGGGGAGCCGCTCGCACCCCTCGACGCGTACCTGGCGCGGGCCAAGGAGAGACGGCCCGAGTTCAGGCAGGTGAGCGAAGGCCTGCAGGCGAGAAAGGAACTGGTGGCGGCGGCAAAAGCGGCTCGCTACCCGGACCTCTTTGTGGGCGGCATGCTGTCGGCGGCCCATTCGGATGGACGCGACCGGGTCAACAACCCCTGGGTGCCGGACGAGTTCAACCACTTTTGGGGCGGCTTGGCGCTGGGGCTGCGCTGGAAGCTGGACTTCGGCATCACCTCCGCCAAGATCTCCCAGGAGCAGGCCCAGTACGACCGGCTGATCGCCACCAAGGCTTTTGCCGATCAGAACATCCCGCTGCAGATCGCCAAGTTTTACGACGAGGGTGTTGAGGCGGCCAGCGGCATGGAATCGACCAAGTCCGGCTACGAGAGCTCCAAGAAATGGGCGGTCACCGCGCTCGCCAATTTCGATTTCGGCATCGGACCGGCCAAGGAGATCTTCGACTCCCTGCAGCAGTACGCCAAGATGCGGGCGGCCTACTTCCAGTCGATCTACAACTACAACCTGGCTCTGGCGAACCTGAGCTATGCGGTGGGGGAGCAGGATGCGATGAGGTGAAAGGAGGGCGCTAGGTCCTGTTCCTGCAGGCCAGCGCCTGCTGCATCTCGGCGTAGCGGTAAGGCTTGATGACGGCGGCGCAGAAGCCGTAGTCGCGGTGCATGGCCACCACCGGATCGTTTGAGTAGCCGCTGGAAACAATCAACCGCGCGCGCGGGTCGTAGTCCAGGATCTGCCGCGCCGCCTCTTTGCCCCCCATGCCGGCCGGCACGGTGAGATCCATGACGGCCGCGTGAAAAGTCGTTCCCGCCTCCCCCGCCTCTATGTAAAGCCGGACCGCCTCCTCGCCGTTGCCGCAGGTGACCACCCGGTAGCCCAAGTACTCCAGCATGTCGGTGGCCAGCGTCCTGATGGTTTCTTCGTCGTCCATGACCAGGATGACGCCTTCGGCTCCTCCTTCCGGCAGCGCCGGCTCCGGCGCGGCTTCGGGTTCCGGAGAGGATGCGCCGGACGCGGGGAGGTAAAGGCTGAAGGTCGTGCCGGCGCCGGGGGAGGAGTCGACCTGGATGCTGCCGTTGTGTCTGCTGACGATGGAGTGTACCGAGGCGAGCCCGAGGCCGGTCCCGCCCGACTTGGTGGTGAAATAGGGATCGAAGATCATTTTCTGGTTTTCGTGGGAAATGCCGCCCCCTTGGTCGGCGAAGGCGATCCTGACGTAGTCGCCCGGGGGGAGTTGCAGGTCGTTTTTAGCGGAGAGCGAGACGTTCGCCCCGTGGACGCTGAGCGTGCCGCCGCCCGGCATCGACTGCAAGGCGTTGATGATGACGTTGTTGAAGGCCTGATTTATCTGCCCTTCGTCGGCCTCTATGGCATGGACCGATGTCGCGATGTCGACCTCGGTTCGCACCTTGGAGCCGTGCACGACCAGGGACAAGCATTCCTGCACCAGGGCCGCCACCGAAACGGATTTCTTGATCGGTTCTCCCCCCTTGGCGAAGGTCAGCAACTGATGCGCCAACTCGGCCGCCCGCAACGACGCCTTCTCCGCGTGCTCCAGCGGCTTGCGCGCCGGGTGCGCCTCTTCGACCAGCATGCCGGCGAAGGATATATTGCCGAGAATGCCGGTGAGGATGTTTTTGAAGTCGTGGGCGATCCCGCCAGCCATCACCCCGAGCGATTCCAGCTTCTGAGCCTTGAGGATCTCGGCTTGCATCGCTTCCCACCTGGTGATGTCCGTGAAGATGAAGAGAATTCTATGCTGCACGAGCCGGATGTTCAGGATCACGCGTCTGACCGAGCCGTCCCGGCATACGACCCTCGCCTCTACCGGCGGCGCTGCGGCGTGCTTTTCCCTGGCCGCGGCGATCGCGCTTTTCCAGGTTTCCCGGTTTTCAGGGGCTTGCTCATCGACGGCCAGGGCGCGCAGCATCAGCTCTTCGATGGTCGGGACTTCCGCCGGCGTACAGCCGAACCAGTCGATGAGGCAGCCGTTCAGATATTGTATGGTTCCGGATTCGTCGGCCCAGCCGACCCCCGCCGGCATCTCCTCCATCAGGACCTTCAGGATCTCCTCGTTTTGGCGCAGGGCCTTCTCGGCCTTCTTCCGGGTGTCGATGTCGCGCACCATGACCATCACCCGGGCGTGGCCGTTGATGTTGGTGTCGCGCATGTTGACTTCGCTCCAAAAGACGGTGCCGTCCTTTTTTTTGCTGCGCCACTCGAAGGTCTGAGGAACCCCCTTGGCCGCAAGGCTCAGCAGCCGTCGCGCTTCCTGCTGCGAGTAGGGAGCCGCGCCCGAGCTCAGTTCCTGCACCTGCATTTGCAGCGCTTCGGCGTGGCTGTAGCCGAACATGTTGCACATGGTCTGGTTGACGTCGACGATCTCGCCGCTGGCCGCGTCGTGGATAAAGAGCGCGTCGTTAACGTTGTGGTAAATGGTCTGAAAGCTCTCCTCGCTCTCGGCAAGCTGCCGCACCGCATCGGCGTGGCGGCGCACGAAGCCGCCGATCAACTGGTAGAGGAGCCCGGAGGTGAGCAGGACGAAGAACAGTCCCTTGTAGACTTCGATGCGGGAGACCATGGCGGGCTCGGCGATCAGCCGAAGAAACCTGCCGGAGAGAAGTATCCACGTGCAGCCGACCAGGGCATAGATGCCGACGATCCTGTTGATCTCGCGGCGGGCGCCTTTTTTCAAATCCGTTCGCATGAAGGGCTCCGTCGCGGGGAAACCGCCGCAGCAAAGAGTTTGTTCAAAGAAGCCAGCATGCCATGGCGGGGGCTTCGCCGTCAAGGTGCGACTTTGGCGGCGGGGTGGACGACGTGGACGACATGGACGAGGTAGGGCAGGGGCGGAGGCGGTCGGGGCGGTCAGGGCGGAGGGGGCAGGGCGGGGCGGGGACTTTTGATCCGCGTCGCCCCGCTTCATCGGCAGCGCTCTACCCCGTAGTCGTTTTCGGGGCTGTCCGGATCGACCAGGACCACGAATCCGCCTTGCGGATGGCTCGCCACCAGGATGCCGTAATCGGCCAGCCCGGCCTGCGCGGCGCTCCGCGCGGCCGCGCCCCAAACTTCCTCCAAAACCGAGATGCGGGCGGAGGGAAGTTTGGCGAAACGCTGGCGGGCGTCCGGTCGCAGCCTGAGGATGTGCACGTGGAGCTGGTCCTGCCCCCGCTTCCCGGCCGGGTTCACCACCAACGCGGCGTTGGGTCGGTCGGCTATCCTCTTCATGGCCTCGGCCCAGGCATAACCCCAGATCCCCACCGGACGGCGCGGATCTTCCACCCCGGCCACCCGCGCACGCGGCACCACCAGGCCGTGCACGAATGTGTCGGGGCAGCCGCACATCTTGCGGTCGCGCAGGATCACGAAGGCTTCGCTCTCGGCCCAGACCTCGGTGTTCTGCTTGCAGGAAAGCCCGGCGGCGCAACTGGTCTCCGTGCGCGGCCAGCGGCAGTTCGCGCAGTAGCCGGCAACGCCCGGGTCGAGGCAACTGGTGACGATCTCCCAAAGCACGTCCCGCGAGCCGGCAGCCTGTGCCGTGGCCGCAAAGGAGACGGCCAGCAGCAAAACCAAGACGAGCCCGCGGGCGCCCTGTCGTTGCAAGGATCTCAAAGGCGTTCTCCCGTCGCGGCGTGCGCTCCGCGCGGGGGACGGCGTCCGGCGCCGGGCGATTGCGCCCGCGCTCCGGCTACCACTTGAACTCGGCGTTGGAGACCACCACGATGCCCGATTCGGTCACCCGGTAGCCGTTCAACCGGTCCTGGTCGTGGTCGTAGCCGATCTGCGCGCCGTCGGGTATGGAGATGTTCTTGTCGATGATCGCCTTTCTCACCTTGGCGTTTCTGCCGATGGAGACGTTCTCGAAGAGGATGGAATCCTCCACCAGGCTGTAGCTGTTCACCTTGCAGCGCGGGGCGAGGATCGATCTCTTCACCGTGCCGCCGCTGGTCACGCACCCCGCGCAGACGTAGGAGTCGATGTTGAGGCCGCGCCGGGTGTCCTCGTCGAAGACGGTCTTGGCGGGAGGAAGGTTCCCCTGGTTGGTCAAGATGGGCCACTTGTAGTTGTAGAGGTTCAACTGGGGCGAGACGTTGATGAGGTCCATGTTGGCCTCGTAGTAGGATTCGATGGTGCCCACGTCCTTCCAGTACCCTTTCTCTTCCGCCTTCATGCCGGGGATCAGGTTGTCGTTGAAGTTGTAGGCGTAGATCTTGTCGCGGTTCTCCAGCATCATCGGGATCACGTGCTTGCCGAAATCCAGGTCCTCGTATTTCTTCTTCCCTTCCTGCAGCACCTCGATCAGCTTCTTGGTGGAGAAGATGTAGTT
>CAIYDQ010000341.1 GCA_903925075.1 uncultured Geobacter sp. | reverse complement strand
GGCGCTGTTGCCGGCGGCCCGGCTACCCACAGCGGGGCTCCCCCGGAGCGCGCCTCTTCACCAAACGCGCAACCGGAAGCGGTCAGGCCCCGGCAAGGAGGAGTAACCGATGATCAGAAAAACCGCGTCATTGTTCGCCTTGGCATTGTCACTAGCCCTCTTGGCCGGTTGCGCCACGACGCCTGGGCCGCTCTCTTTCGTTTACGCCCCCAGCGTCGAGGCCAGGGGCGGCTCCGGCGAGTTGTTCCTGAAAAGCGCCAGGTGCGACGCGTCGGGCTCCGGGAGCGACATCCGCTTCGTGATCGGCAAACGCAAAAACGCCGAGGGCGAGGTGACCGGAGAAATCGTGTCGCGTTTGTCCGCCGAGGACATGGTGCTGGACGCCTTGAAGAGGGAATTGACCGTGGCCGGTTATAAAATCGCCTGCGGCCCCGCTCTGCCGCCGGGGATCGCCAAAGGGGTGGATCTGGCCGAGATCAGGGTCGAACTTGAAGAGGTTGCCGGCGTCTCCAAGATCGAGGTGACCGGCAAAGTGCAGATCGCCCTGGAAATCTGGAAAGCCGGCAACAAGGTGAGGCGGATCGGCTATCAGTCGAAAATCACCGACTTCGCGGTGCTGGAGCGCAGCCATCTGCCGCGGATGGTGATCGAGCAGGGTTTGCATGAAGTAATGAGGCAGGCGACGCCGGAGATCGTCGCGGTGCTGGAAGCAAAGTAGCCGGATCCCCGGAGAGCAGGGAGGAATCATGAACCGCGAGCAGAAACGCTACCAGGTCAACCTGTTGCACCCCAAGAAAGGGCAGATGCGTGACGAAGTGCTGGTCATCTTAGTGGTCCTGGTGGCCTGGGGAGTCGGCACCTTCGGTTTCCAGCTGCTGGTTGCCGCCTGCCGGGGGACCGGCGCCGGCAGTCTGCTGACGCGGCTTTCCTTTTTCAACCTGCCGCTGCACTTCTGGTTCACCGGGCAGTTGCTGCCGCTTTGGTTCATCGGGCTCTGCGTCGCCTTCAACCTCTACATCGACAGGATTTCCGAAACCCACGGCCGCAGGATCTCGGAAACCCACAGCCGCAGGAGAGACCGAAGCTATGAGTGAATCGTCCTGGTCGGTGCTGGTGGTGATATGCGTGCTGCTTTCCTTCATCGTGGTGGGCCTGAAGCAGAAATCGCGCGACAGCGTCGAGTACGGCTTCGGCGGCCGCTACACCGGCAGGATCGGCGGCGGCGCGGCCATCGCCAGCAACTGGATGAGCGCGGCCAGCCTGATGGGGCTGGCCGGCATCATCTATCTGCAAGGCTACCAGGGGCTCGCCTACGTGATCGGCTGGACCGGCGGCTACGTGCTGTTGCTGGTGCTCTTGGCGGGTCAAATCCGCCGTTTCGGCAAGTTCACCGCGCCCGATTTCGTGGGGGTGCGTTACGGCTCGTCCTCGGCCCGCCTGATCGCCGCCGTCATCTCCATCGCCATCTCCGTCATCTACTGCATCGCCCAGTTCAAGGGGATCGGATTGATCTTCTCCTTCATGTTCGGCATCGACTACGGCCACGGCGTGCTCTTCGGCGCGCTGGCGGTGGTCTCCTACCTGGTGCTCTCCGGCATGCTCGGGGTGCCGCGCAACCAGCAGTTGCTCTACCTGGTGATCAGCGTCTCCTTCATCGTGCCGCTTATGTGGCTGGCCCGCGGGCTGGGCTACTTCTGGCTCCTTCCCCAGTTCGGCTACGGCGTGGCGATCGACGACCTGTCGCGCCAGTTCCAGATCGACTTCACCGCTCCCTTCGCCCACGGCACCACCTTTGGCTGGTGCGCGCTCTGCTTCACGCTGATGGTGGGCACCGCTGGGCTGCCGCACGTGCTGTCGCGCTTCTACACGGTCCCCAACATCCGCGACGCGCGCTGGAGCGTGGTCTGGGGACTGTTTTTCATCGCCCTCATCTACTGGTCGGCGCCCGCTTTCGCCGTTTTCGGCAAGCTGTTGGAGGCGCGCCAGGGACCGTTGCTCTCTGCCGAAGCCGCGCGCGGCGTCGCCGATCTCATCGTGTTGAAAACCGCCACCGGCGCGGGGTTGCCGGGGTGGCTGGTCGGCGTGCTGGCGGCCGGCGCGCTCAGCGCCGCCTTCTTCACCGTGGCGGGGCTCTTGATGACCGGCGCCGCCTCCATCTCCTACGACATCTACTACAGCATCCTCAACCCACGCGCCAGCGAGCAGGCCCGGATGCAGGTCGCCAAGGGCGGCACGCTGGCGCTGGCAGCGCTGGTGCTGGCGCTGGCGCTGCATCCCGCCGGCCTGATCGTCGAGATCACCGCGCTCGCCTTCGCCTTGGCCGGCAACACCATCTTCCCCCTCTTCCTGCTCGGCATCTGGTGGGGGCGCGCCAACCGCGAGGGGGCGATCGCCGGCATGTTGACCGGCATCGTCTGCACCTTCGCCCAGCCGCTCTTTGGCGGCGTGCTCCCCCGGGTCGCGACCTGGTTTCCGCTCACCTCCTCCGCACTGTGCGGAGCGCCGCTGGTTATCCTGGTGATGATCGTCGTTTCGCTGGCCACGCCGGCGCCGCCGGAAGAGATGAGACGTTTCCTGGAGGAAGAGGTGCACGGGAAGCTGGAATAAGTTTGCGGCCGCGCCAGGGGCGCGGGCGCGGCTGGGGGCCTTTGCCTCGCCGTAAGTGAAGTTTCTTTTATCAGCCGTCGTTTCGGGAGCCGTTCATGCCGTTGCTGCTGGGAAACAAGGAAAACGACATCATGCAATGGCGCGCCAGCAGAGAGCTGGTCGCCCTGCTCAAGGAAAGCCTGGCGCTCAAGTGGGCGGGAAGCTCTCCGGCGCAGATGGAGTCGTCGCTGGTGGGCTTCGTCGCCGCGCTAGAGGGCGAACTCCGCCAGGAGGAGCGGTACCTGCACGAACTCTCCGGGCTGAACGACGCAGTCGATGCGGCTTCGTCCCTGGAGGAGCTGCCGCCGCTACAGGAGCGCTACCGCGACCTTATCGCCGCCCATTTCAGCCGGCGTCAGTCGGTGCTGGCCTTGTGCGAGCTAGCCGGCGACCGGCACGACCGGATACTGGCGAAAGCCGTGCTCCTGACGCAGCTTCGCCAGGCGACGACGGGCCGCACCCCGGCACAGCCGGTTTTCGCCCTGCTGGTTTCCGACGCCGGGGGCCGAGGCGAGCAGACCCTGCGCTACCGGAACCGTTATTTTTTGCTGCTCGACCAAGCTGGCCCCGACGCGGCGCACCTTGTCGGCCTACTGCTGCCGGCACTGACTGCCGCCGGAGTGGTGAAGAGCGAGCAACAACTCTGGCACGGCTCGCTTGGCGACTGGCAGGCCTTATGGCAGCCGAAAGCGCCAGGGAGCGAGCCGAGGCCATTCCCGATGCCGCTTCCTTTCGAAGCTCCGCCGTCACACCCGCAGCAGGCTTTCGAGCAGCAACAAAGCCTGGAGACCTTGCTGGACCTCCGCTTTTTGCAGGGCGACCCCTCTCTGGCCGGCCAGGCGCTGGAGTCCGCTCGGCAAGCCCTGCAGTCGGAGTGCGAGCGCGACTCGTTCCGGCAGCTCTCCCGCCGGGTGCTGAGCCTGCCGCTGGCCACCGGCCATTTCGGCAGGTGGCGCCTGCAAAAGGCCGGCGAACACCGCGGCGAACTGGACGTGGAGGAGTTCGCCCTGGGCCCGCTGGTCATGACCGTCAGGCTGCTTGCCTGGCACTCGAAAATCGAGGCGCGCGGGACCGTGGCAAGGATCCAGGCGCTGCTGGCGCACGGCCTGCTCGACGTGGAACTGGCGGAGAGACTGTTACAGGCCTACCGCTGCTTCATGCAGTTGAAGATCCAGCACGAGATTGACAGCGATGGGAACGGCGGCGTGGGGAGCGGCTCCGGCGGCAGCGCCGGCGTTGGCAGCGACGGCGACGGTAGCCGCGAGAGCCGCAGCTTTTGCAAGCCGGCGGAGTTCGATGCGGCCGCGGAGGAGCGCGTGAAAAGCTCGGTCGCGGCGCTTTTCAGCCTGCAGAAGATCGGCTATCAAAGAATCGTCGAACAGGGATAGTCTATGCGCATTTCCATCTCCACCGGAACATTGTTCATCTTTCCGCCGGAAAAAATCTTCGCCATGGCGAGCGAGGTCGGCTTCGACGGCATAGAAGTGGTGATCAACCGGGACTTTAACGTGCCCAGCGCGCGCCGGATGATGCGGGAGCTTGCCGAGATGGTGCCGATCCTCTCCATACACGCCCCCTTCATGGAGCTGGACGGATGGAACGGTCCGGTCGACGGGCTGAAGAGGTGCGTGGATATCGCCGCGGAGTTGGGGGTGGGACTGGTCAACTTTCATCCGCCGTCCTGGGCCGCCTTTCAGTTCGGCTACTGGCGTTGGCTGTACAAGATTCGGGATTTTCAAGAGGAGATCGGCGGCGGAGAGGTGACGGTCACCCTGGAGAACATGCCCTGGACGGGCAAGTATGCCATCAACGGCTATATTCTCTCCGAAACCCAAAAGATGATCGACTTCCTGGAGGAGCGCAACCTTTATCTGACCTTCGACTGCACCCACATGGGGACCAAGCGGGCCAACTTCATCAACGACTTCTACCTGTGCTACAACAGCGGCCGCATCAGGAACATCCACTTCTCCGACTACGGCAATGGCCGGGAGCATCTGCTGCCGGGGCGCGGCATGCTGCCGCTGACCCGTTTTCTCAACCACCTCAGGAACACCTCCTACGACCGGACCATCACCCTGGAACTCTCTCCCTTCGAACTCCCCAAGGGGGAGCCGCTCATCATCGAAAACCTGAAGGAAATCCTCCTCTACCTGCGCAGCGAGACCGCCAAGGCTACCTGACCGCTACCGGACTTGACCGCCACCTGAACAATTGACGCTACCTGACCACGTAAACCGAGCATTTGGCGTCCTTGACGACCTGGTGCGAGACGCTCCCCAACAGCTTGCGCTTCAGGAAACCCTTCCCGGTGCTGCCGATCACAATCAGGTCCACCCCCATTTTTTCGGCAAAGCGGATCATCTCCGTGGCGGGATTTCCGTAGACCACCGCCGTTTCCAGCGGCACATGCTCCTCGGCCGCGATCTTTTCCAGCACGAAAAAGATCCGATCCTTGAGCTCGGACCACTGGGCCTGCTCGGTGATGGGCTTGGCGGGGACGAAATCCGTGAAAGTGCTTTTAGTGGCGTTGGGCAGCACCAGCAACCCGTATACCTTGCTCTGCAAATGGCTCGGGTTCCCCGACGCCATGCGCACCGCCTCTTCGGCAGCCTTGTCCGACAGCGGAGAGCCGTCGATCGCTACCAGGATTTTTTTGCTCAGAGTGAGCATCTACTTCCTCCAGAAAAGAAACGCACGCAAAGGCCGCCGGGGGATAACTATAAAGCATTGCCTTGTTGAGATCAACAAGTTAAGGCCAAATTCGGCATGCCGAATTTGGCCTTAACTTAATGATAGCGGTTAGCGGAGCTTCTGCCGTGGCAGCTATGGTGCCGTCAGGCGCGTTCTATCTCTTCGCGGCCAAGGCCGGTTGCCTGCATGATGAGTTCCATGGCGACTCCGGCCGATTTCAGGTTCCGAGCCACCTCCAGCTTCCCCTCCAGCTTCCCCTCCAGCTTCCCCTCCAGCTTCCCCTCCAGCTTCCCCTCCAGCTTCCCCTCCAGCTGTCCCTCCAGCTTTCCTTCCAGCTTCCCCTTGTCGTACCCCTCCTGCACTTTGTAACGATCCGAGGTTTCCTCCATCCGCCAGTATTCGTAGACCTCAAGCTCCTCTTGGTTCCAGGAAAACACCGACGCCTGAGTATAGGCTTCTTTAAGCGCGGGTATCGATTCAGCGCTTGCCGGAATCATGGTGAGGTCGGCGGCGTTCTTGATGAAGTAGACCCACTTTTCGATGATTCCCGTCAGCTCCGCCTCGCTCTTGGTGAATTTCGGCAGTTCCAGGAAGTTGAACTGCAGATCCTTCAGGTCCTGCCGTTGGGTGGCATGGTTCAATATCAGATGACGCGTCAGGTACTCTTCCCCCTCGAAACAGGTGAAATCCAGGATGCCGATGAAAATCACCTGGTTGAGTTTGGGATAGTCTTCCCCTTTCGCTATCTGGCTGGTGTATGCCTTGGCGGCATAATACTGGGCGCGCTTTTGAAAGGCGTATTTCCTCTCCACCTGCATTTCGATGATGAAGGAGACGCCTCTGTTGTCCAGCGCCTTGATGTCCAGGATGGTTTCTTTCAGGATGGCTATGTCGGGGGGCTGCCAAGGGTTTTTCAGGGTGACTTCGCGTATCTGCCGGTCGGTCGGCAAGTCCAGCACCGCATTGAGAAAGCCGATCAGGATCTCCTTATGCTGCTCGCTGCCGAAAATTTTCTTGAAGGCGATGTCCGTCTTGACGTCGACGAATTGCATAACAGAGGTCCTTTTGCCGATTTCGTTTCTTGGATCATGGCATGGAATGGATAAACTCTGATGATTGCCTATAAAAAAACATCCGTCAATACACAATGTCGATGGCGCGGGTTTTCCTCTGTGAATGGCGGGGAGAACGCCCCCCTGTCGGGCGGGGCGCAGCTAGAGCTCTTGGCCGCGGTTCAGCACCTCGAGCATCTCCTGGTGGATGACGCCGTTGGAGGCGACGATGCGGTGGTCGTAGACGGAGTAGGCAAGCCCCCCCTGATTGGTCACCGTGCCGCCGGCCTCGGCGACCAGCAGGGAACCGGCGGCGACGTCCCAGGGTTTCAGTTTGCACTCCCAGTAGCCGTCCAGCCTCCCGGCCGCCACGTAGGCGAGGTCCAGCGCCGCGGCCCCTGCGCGGCGCACGGCCCGCGACGCCAGTTGAAAATTGACGAAGTTGTCGAAGTTGTTCTCGTTGTCGCGCGAGCGGTCGTAGGGGAAACCGGTGGCGAGCAGGGAGCGGCGCAGCGGGGAGCGCTCGGAGACCGTGATGGGGTTGCCGTTCAGGAAGGCGCCCGCGCCCCGCACGGCGGTGAAAAGTTCGTCCATCATGCAGTGATAGATGACGCCCAGGATGATCTCGCCCCGGTGCTCAAGGGCGATGGAGACGCAGAACCAGGGGAAGCCGTGGGCGTAGTTGGTGGTGCCGTCCAGCGGGTCGATGATCCATTTGTAGGGAACTTCGCTGTCGTACGTGTTTTCGCCGGCCACGTTTTCCTCGGCGAGAAAGCGGTGCTCGGGGAAATCGCCGCGCAGCCTGCCGATGATCAGTTCCTCGCAGCGGCGGTCCACCTCGGTGACCAGGTCCACCTCTCCTTTGAAGACGATGGAGTGCTCGCCCCAAAGCCGCTCCTTTTGCAGCGCGCCCGCCGCTTTCGCCGCGGCCACCGCCGAGGCCAGGCATGACCGGATCGACTCTTCACTCGGCATCGTAGACCCCGTCCGCCGAGGTTGACTCCAGCAGTTCGCGCATGTGCTCGATCAAGGTGAAATGCATCTCGTCCTCGGCCGCCATCCTCAGGAACAGGTCCCGCTGCCAACCGCGGCCCGCCTCGCGCGCCAGCTGACAGCAGAGGTCGGCGCTCTGCGATTCGTAATCCATGGCCTGCAGGTAGCAATCCAGGTCGCCGTCGAAATCGGACAGCGCGGCCTCGCGCACGGAGAGGGTGCGCAGGATGCGCTTGGCCCCCTCCAGCGTCGGCGACTGGGTCAGTTCCACCCTGACTCCGTCTTGCAGGGCGCGCAAGGCTTGGGCATGCCTTAGCTCGTCCTCGGAAAGCATGGCGAAAAACAGGCTTACTCCGGCAATGCCCGATTCCGCGCCGCATCGTTGATAATGCCGCATCCCGTCGGCTTCCTTTCTGAGCAGCACATCCTTGGTATCCATAAGTCCCCCCGGCTCGATTGGTTTCTCAGGCTGGAAAACAGTACCAGAAAAATGAAGGATGTGTAACAAAAGAGTGCCTATCTGGCAGAACTTTTTGCAATGGGGCCTATGCTCAGTCGGCGTCCGGCTGCTCTACTGAAATATCGATCGGGGCTTTGCCTTGCAGCATGGCCCGATCAAGCCAGGCGGCGGCCTCTGCCGCCGAGTGGATTTTTTGGTCCATTACCCTCAGAATCAACTCCTTGCTGAGCAGGGTGTTGAACCTCCCTTGATAGGTGAACGACTGCCGCTGGTGGGGGAACTTCACCATGAAGGGGACGTGCTGCCGGTCGAGTTTGCCGTCGTAGGTGTTGGTCCGCCAATGGTGGTCCGAGGAGACGACCACCAGCGAACGGTCCCAGATCCCCTTCTCCTCCATGTCTTTGCGCAGCCGCGCCAGCAGGCGGTCGGCGAGCGCCACGTTGCCGAAGTACCCCTCGCGCTTGTTGCGGTTGAAGGCCAAGGCGCCCGTGCGCGCATCGTAGACGTTGGGAGAATGCGGCACCGAGTAATGCAGGAACATGAAGCTGGCGTCGTGCTCCTTGATCGCGGCCGCGACGTCCGCGCCCATGTCCCTCACCATGCCGAGCTGGTTGTCGCCCAAAAGGGTGTTGCCCACAGGCAAAAAGCGCAGGTCGAGCAGCTCCCTGCCCTGCATGAGGAGGACGTCGAGCAGCCGGTCCGAGGTGTAGACGTTGTATCTGGGGTAATCCCGGCAGAGGTCGGCGTCGGGCAGGGTCCTGGCGTAGGGGAGATACCAGCCCAAGAGCGCGGTGCTGCCGCCGCGCTTTTTCACCTCGGTCAGGATGGTGTCCCGCGAGGAGAAATCGGCCCGGGCCAGCGTGCCGGCGCGCACCAGGTCGAGCCGCCTGGCCCCCAGTTGCACGCTCCTGGCCAGCGGCAGGCCCGTCAGGAGCGCGGGGAGAGAGGTCTGGGTATTGTCGTTGGGCGAGTAGGCCCGGGTCGCCGACAGGGCGGTCCGCTGAAAGCTGTCGAAGGCCGGCAGCGACAAGAAGGAGGGGCGCTGCTGGAAACAGAGGCGATAGTCGGTCTCGTCGAAGATCACCCAGACCACGTTGACGCCCAGCGGGTTTTGCAGCGGCCGAGCCGGATCGACGGCGTGCCGGCGGAAAAGAGCGGCAGGCTCCACCTTGGCCAGGGCCGCCGTCGACTGGCCGAAGGTCACCAGCAGGTAGGGGGCGAACAGCAGAGGGAGCACCCGGTAGTGCCTTGCCAGCCGCCGCCGGTTCGCCACCAGCAAAAAGATCCCCAGGATCCCCGCGGACCAGCAGGCGACGTTCAAGAAGAGCGCGCTCTGCGGCCCGAAGAGAAAGACGAATTTGGCGACCGAGATGTAAGCCGCGCCGATCCCGTAGGCGGCCAAGAGGGAGGTGACGAAGAACACCGACAGCACCAGCCAGGGGAAGGCGCGGCTCCCTGCGCAGCAGCGCACCAGCAAAAAGAGCGAGCCCCCCCAGAGGAGCACGTTCAGCATGGCGGCGAGGTAGGTGTTGCCGGGCGAAAAGGGGAGAAAGAAGTCGCTGCCGGTATTATACGGAAGGATTTTCAGCCAGAGTCGCAGCATCCACAGGTTGGCGATCGACAGGGAGACCGTCAGATCGAGCCAGGCTTTGTTACCGAACATCGAGCTTCTCCGGGCCGGCGGATTTTTCCAGCACATAGAGCCAGCGCTGCTGCCCCTCGACCTGGCACCGCTCCAGAATCCGGAAGTGCTGCAGGGCGCTCTCCTCGAAACGCTCGCGGCTCAACCCGCGGTAAAGGGCGTCGCGCCCGCGGGCCAACCGTATGAACTGCGGGTCTTCGGGAGCGACGTACTCGATCACCAGGTAGCGGTTGCTCACCCGTGCCGCCAGGGCCATGACCTCGGCCAGCGGTATCTGGTCGGTCACCACCAGGTGATGGAGCAGGGCCAGCATGAACACGGCGTCGAAGTGCCCGCGCGCCCTGGCGAGGAAAGCGGGGGTCTCCTCGTTGTTCCACCCCAGGGCCGGCGTCGGCCTGGCGAAGTCCACCACCAGCGGCAGGATATCGAGCTTTTCCCGATGCGCCTCGCTCCAGAGCGAACCGACCACCGCGGCATCCTGGTCGATGCCCACCACCTGTGCGCCGCAGGCTGCGGCCAACCGGGAGAAGTGGCCGGTGTTGCAGCCGATGTCCAACACCCGCGCCGGCCTCTTTTCCTTGAGAAAGCCGGCGACGAAGGCGCTCTTTTGCTCGAACGAGCGCTGGTCGTAGCTACAGGTGCGGCAATAATCGCTCCAGGAAGTCGCTTGGCCCCGTTTGCGCGCGGCGGCGCTGTTGGTCTTGCGGCGCAGGGAGGCCAGCAGGTTTTGCAGCACGAAGCGCGTCTGCTCCTCGCTCTTCAACCTGCGCGGCCGGTAGATGGCGGCGCCGCTGGCCTCGGCCTTGCCGGAGAGCCAAACCGGGATGGAGACCGCGCCCAGGAAGGGAGGCCGCAGCCGTTTGACCCCGCTCAGCATGCGGTACAGTTCAGCCGGCTCCAGGCCGTCCCGGCGAGACAGAAACAGCGAGGAGAGGGGAACCTGCAGCGCGCCGTTCGCCAGCAGAGGGAGCAGGAAGGTGCGCAGGAACTGGGCTTGGGGGAGCCAGACCGGATCGAGCGGATCGCGCGGCTCAAAGGAGAGCACGTCCACAAATACCGGGCGCGCCCCCTTGAACAGCACGTTGTACGGGGTGGCGTCCTTCAGGCCCAGTCCGTGGTCGAGGGCGCGCTGCGCGATGTCGAGGGTGAGGCAGGCGGCGGCGTGCAGCATCTCCGCGGGCCATTCGGCCGGAAAGGAAGGAAAAGGTATCGCGTCGTGGGCCAGCAGCAGGTCGCCCGGTTTGGCCACCGGCAACAGATGGCCCGGCATGGATTCCAGCACCCTGGTGCGCACGACCTGTCCGGACAACATCAGTTGCTCGAAGAAGGGGCTGGCGACCAGGGCGCGACAGGCCTCGGCAAACTCGGCGTAGACCTGCCTGATCGGCTCCATGCCGATGAAGTGCAGGCGCCCGGCCGGATCCCGGAAGGAGCGCGCCCTACTCTTCATCTTTTCTCAACAACTTCGAGAAAAATCCGATGACCCGACGGAAGTAAAACAGCAGGCCAATGAAGAAGGAGGCGGTCAGCTGCCACAACATGATCCCCGATCCCGGATCGGAATAGGCATGGGCATAGCTCGGGAACAACAGGCACAGGTACAACACCAAAGATAACCGCTTCATAACAACAACTCCTTATCACTGTCGTACTCGATTCTATAGCTTTAGCGGAACTGCGCCGGCACGGCCGACGGACCTTTTCGCGCCTCCCGCCGGAAGGGAAATGCGGCGATCCTAGCCGCTTTTGCCGGGTGCCGCGGCCGCCTCAGCCAGCTTTTGGCCGTAGATCGGGCAGGAGCGGAAGTCGCCGGTGCAAAAAGTCAGCATCTTGCGGATGTTGGAGCTGGACAGATTCATGCAGTAGCAGTCGGGAAACGGCTTTATCAGATGGACGCAGGCCTGCTGCTGGTTGGCGCTCGCTGCGGCCTTCAAAGGGGGGAGAGTTTTCTGCATGGCAACCTCGGGTGCGGCGACTAATAATGATGCCCGATGGTTAGCAAGAGCCGCGCCAGCATCCGAAGTTGCCGGTATTATTGGTTTCGTCCTGAAAGGGAGGGTCGACTGAGGTGGGCAAAATGAGCAGTGCGCAACCGCCGGGGTGGGCAAAATGAGCAGTGGCTAGGGAAACGTTACAGGCGGTACTTCTCCAGCATCCGCTTGAAGCTGCTGTAGTCCACTTCCAAAAGCCGCGCGGCCTCCATCTTTTTGCCGCCGGTGGCGGCCAAGGCCTGCACCACCGCGCCTCGCTTCAACTCCTCCAGGGATTGCAGCCTGGAGACGGCCGGGCCCGCGGCCGAGGCGTCCGCTGCGGCCGAGGCGGGCGTAGCGGTCATGATCCCGGCAAGCTCCTCGCCGGTGAGCGTCTCGCCGGCAAAAAGAGCGGCGCGCTTCATGACGCTTTTCAGTTCCCGTACGTTGCCGGGCCAGGGTTGGCGGTTCAGCATCGACAGCGCCTCGGCGCTGATGCGCGGCGGGACCCGTTGCAGTTCGAGGGACACCTCGTTCAGAAAGCCGCATGCCAGAGCCTCGATATCGGCTTCCCGTTCGCGCAAAGGCGGGAGCGCGATCACCAGATCGGCAAGCCGGTAGTAGAGATCCTCCCTGAACCTGCCGGCGCGCGCCTCCTGCAGCAGGTCGCGGTTGCTGGCGACGACGATGCGCGTGTCCACCTGCACCGGCTTGGTCCCCCCTACCGGGAAAAACCACTTCTGCTCCACGGCGTGCAGAATCTTGGCCTGCAGCGAGGGCGAGGCGCAATCGATGTCGTCGAGAAAGAGGGTTCCCCCCTGCGCCTCCTCGAACAGCCCCTTTTTCGCGCCGGCGGCGCCGGTGAAGGCGCCTTTCACATGGCCGAAGAGCTGGCTCTCCACCAGGGTTTCGGCAAGCGAGCTGACCGTCACGGTAATGAAGGGATGGTGCCTGCGCGCGCTCAAACCGTGGATCAGCCAGGCGAGATGCGATTTGCCGACGCCGGTCTCACCCTGGATCACCACCGAGAAATCGGTGCGGGCGATGCGGCGGGCCTGTCGCACCACCTGCTGCATGGCCTGGCTGTCCCCCAGATGCAGCTCCAGGGATTCCTGCTCTGCGCGCCGGGACTGTTCCAACTCGCGCCGCTGCAAGACCGGGGTCCCTGCCTTGACGATGGTCGCTATCAGTTCCCGGCAGTCGAGCGGTTTTCTGACATAGGCGCTGACGCCCAATTCGATGGCCTTCAGCAGATAACCGGTCTCGGTGAACGCGGTGCTGAAGATGATCGGCGTCTGCGGCGCGGTTTCGCCGATGCGCTTGGCCATCTCCAGTCCGTCCATCACCGGCATCATGATGTCGGAAACCACCACGTCCGGCTGATCGCGGCAAAAGGCCTCCAGACCCTCCCGGCCGTTGGCCGCGGTGCAGACCTTGAGGAAATGCATCTCCAGCACGATGCGGATGCGCTCCCGCAGATCCGGCTCGTCCTCGACATACAGCACCTTGAGCGGCAGCGTTTCATCCATCGGCTTTCTCCTCTCCCTGGGGTTCTTGCGGCAAAGCGATGGTGAAGACGGTCCCCTCGACGAGACTCTTGAAGCCGAGGGTTCCTCCCATGCTCTCCTCGATGATCAGCTTGGACATGTACAGCCCGATGCCGGTCCCTTTCCCCTCGGGCTTGCTGGTGAAGTACGGCTCGTACACCTTGTCGGCCATTTCCGGGGGTATGCCGCAGCCGTTGTCGCGGACCTCGATCAGCACGGCGTCGCCCAAGCGGGCCAGCGAGATCACCACCAGGCCGCGCCCCCCCTCCCCTGCGCCCGCCCGGCTTTGCCGCGCATGTTTAACCAAAATGGCGTCGAAAGAGTTGCTGACCAGGTTGAGCACGGACTGCTTGAACTCGTTTTGATACCCCTTGACGCGCAGCGACAGGCCCGGCGCCTGGTCCAGCAGTTCCAGGGAGACGCCCGAGTTGGCGAACTGGGCCGCGACCAGCAGGGAGACCTCCTGAATCCTCTCCTTGACGTCGAAGCTTTCCGCCACCTTTTCGGGGCTGAAAAAATTCCTGAAGTCCTCGATGGTGTCAGACATGTAATAGAGCTGTTTCTGCGCATCCGCCTCGGCCCGTTCCAGGAAGGCGCCGTCCAGCGCCCGGCGCTCCCAAGCCATGCGCAGGCTCTGGATGGTCGCCCCCAGCGTGGCCAGGGGTTGCCGCCACTGGTGCGCGATGGCCCCGATCATCTCGCCGATGGCGGCCAGCCTCGCGTGACGCGCCAGCAGGCGTTCCTGCTGCAGCCTGCGCCCGGTCTCCCGCTCCACCCTGATCGCCAGGCTCTGGTTCAGATCGTTCATCTTTTTTTCCACCTGCTTTCGCTCGGTGATGTCGTAAATAGTGCTGCGGCTCATGATGAAGACGCCGTCAGGGGCGCAGATGGAGGTGGCGTTGAGGAGCACCGGCAAAGCGGTGCCGTCGCTGCGCGTCAGGTCGTATTCGAGGTCGCGCACCGAGCCGCGCTCTTTTAGCTGTCGGAAGTTCCGCTCGAAACAAGGCCGCCCCTGAGCGCTCACCAGGTCCGCGAATTTCATGCGGCCGACCACCTGGTGCCGCTGATACCCCAGCCAGTTCAGTTCGGTGTCGTTCACGCGCACGAACACCCCGTCGGCGTCGAGCGAATGATAGCCGCAGGGCGCGTTGTTGTAGAGATCCTCCAGTTCGGCTTCGCTCTTTACCAGCGCGATCTCCCTGACCGCGAGTTTATGCGCCATTTCGTCGAATGAGCGCCCCAGCTCGCCCAACTCGCCTCCCCCGACCAGATCGGAGATGCGAGCGGCGAGCTCTCCGCGCGCCAGCCGCTGAGAGGCCTCCTGAAGCCGCTTGATGCGGTTGACGAAGCAGAATTTCCCCAGCAACGAGGCGAGCACCACGGCGAGCAGCACCACGGGCGAGAGCACGGCGACGTTGAAAAGCTGCGCCCGCCTGGCCTTCACCAAGGTCTGCTTAAGCGGAATGCCGGCTTTCACGTAGAGATAGGGGGTCGTTTCCCCGCGCAGGCGCAGCTTTCCATAGGTGGTGATGGTCTGGTCCCGGGTTTGTCCGAGCTCCAGCAAAGAGACGCCGTTGTCTCCCTGTTCCATCTGCCTGAATACGCTCTCCTTCAGCTTGGAGCCGATGGCTTCGCCGGTGCCGAGGTTTCGATAGATAACCGTGCCCTGATGATCGAGCAGGGTAAAGGAGGAGCCTTGGGGCAGACCGGTCTCCATCAGCAGCTCGTTCAGGTAGCCGAAATCGACGCTGGCCATGATGACGCCGTCGACCTCGCCGCCGGCATTGACGATGGGATAACCGAAACCGAGGTTGGGTCTGCCGGAAATTTTGCCGATGCCGTAATCGCCCGAGGAGAAACGGCGGGTCCGGACGGCATTTTGAAAGGCGCGGCTGTCGAACAGGGAAACCGTGCGGGTGAACGGGAGGGCGGAGGCCCAGACGGCGCCGTATCGGTCGCAGACGATGATGTTGCTGTACTGGCTGCTGAGCTTGATGATGCCCGACAAGATGGTGTTGGTTGCCGCCACCTCGTGCCCCTTAACGTCGGAGAGCTGCGCCAGCGTCGTTACCAGTTGTTCGGCGTCGCCGGTCATGTTGTACTGCTCGGTCAAGATGCTGTGCGCCAGCATCTTGGCCTCGGCAATCCCCTCGTTGATGGCATCGCCGCGCTGCTTGAAGCCGGAGTAGCTGATCAAGGCGAGGGCAGGCAGCGTGAGCAGCAAGACCATCGCCATCAGGTGGGTCCTGAAGGAAAACGAGAGGAGAAATCTGCTCAGGGAGTTCCTGTGCGTCTTTCCGGACTTTGCGGGTGCGTTGGGCATGAGCGCATTTTAGGCGCTTTCGCGCCGCTTGCCAATGATTTTCATTAGCATTAGGGAGAGGCATCGCAATATGCCCTTAAGGCCAGCCTCTATGTCCACTTAATCCTCCTTGGTCCGCCGGACCTACTTGATTCTTGATTTTTAGGCTCTCATAGAAGCTGGCATTTCACGCGGAACGAAAAGGGTCGCGTCTCAATTTCTGACAAATCCCCCGCGAGACCTTGCGTGTCAGAAGTTGAGACGCGACCCCTCTGTGACCTTACTGCGGAAGGCTGGCTATACATGGTGGACCAATCCTGGGGCATCGAGTCTCGCTTGTCTCGGCATGCGCCCTCCAAGTTACCCTAACGACTTACACAACTTACCAACGCCAGTACCCGCCAGTCCTAAGTCGCCTACGCCCCCTTGCCCGCCCCTCTCTTAAAGCCCCGCTCTACTCGGTTCCATTCAATATTACGGTTGCGCCAATGGTCATCGATTGCCTGGGTGAAGTCCGGCCTCACAAGCTTTGCTCGCTTGTCCAACCACTCTCCGGATTCACGGCGCACCACCACTCCTTCCATCGGGCCGTCACGAAAAGCGCTTGTGTACGATTGGAGCAATTCTTTGAGGGTAGCCAAGGTGGTCTTTCCTTTGAAGACTTGAGGCACCACCTTAAGATCAAGCCGGTGTGCTAATGTGTTACGGCGCGCGGAACTCCAAAAAAGCTGGGTCTGCCGATCATATACATCGAAAACTAAAAACAGGTCACGGAGACGATCATAGGCCAAGGAATGGCGCGCCGCACACCACTCGCCAAAAAGAAGAAGGTTATCCCCCAACTCCTCAAATAACGCATCCTCACGCGACTTAAGCCAGGATGACAACTCCCTGAACTGCCCGGCATGAGGTTCAACCAGATACTGTCCTCGGTTTTGGGTGCGCAACACGCCTTCTTCGCTTACGGAAATACCCAGATTGGCACCATCCAATTTCTCTTCAACTACAACATCACTAGTCAGCAAGGCTTCCACTTCATACGGGGACAACACCTTGTCGTCACGTGGTATTCCTTCGCCGAGCCAGACAATGTGGGGTGTATGAGGGAAGCGGAAGAACCTGTGACCTATCGGCGTTTCTTTGCCTTCCATCTTGGATAGCACCATTCCTCTCCGATTATTTGAAATACATCAACCCCTGCTGCATTCAATGCGTCCTTACAATCATACCAATCCGTATCGCATGCATTTACGAGATTGCAACCATTTTCCCGTCCTCCAGCCGCAAGGACGCCAGCAACCATTTTACGATCCGCAAAATCTGTGACGGCTGACTCAAGAGCTTTGTCTTCAATGATCGCATTTCCATTCGCATCGCAATCCAGGAGGAACCCAAAGAAATCACCCGTAGAGTACTTGTTAAGAACGACTTGGAGACCATAATCTTGTTCTGTCAGTTTATCTCGACGATTGACTCCTTTGTATTCATCTACAATGATCCAGTTCCAATCCAGGACGATTTGGCGATCACTTTGTTCAAACTCGATAAGCCAGTTCAAGACCTTTTTACGAAACCTGGCCTCCTCAACCGGAGTTGCTTGTGGTGCAAAAGGTGATGTCTCATGAGCAGAACTGGCAATGAGAAGAACATTAGTATCGATCACGTGCTTGTCGGCAGCCATCCTAATGTCCTCTCTGACGCGATTCACGACCAGCCCTCGCTATCGCTTGCTCCCGAGCCTCTCCCATTGCATCTCCGAAAAATTTTTCCGGCCAATTGTTTATGGCGCCGTATTCGTTTGCTATAAGCGTACGGAGTTTTGCGTCGGCACCGTCTCGCTCCACGAAATACATAGCGCAGTTTTTAGGAGTTACTTTTCCCTTGGCGAGCAACGTCTGCAAACGCCTGAACAAATGTTCCGAATGAGTTTCTACAATGAACTGAACTTTACGTTCTTGGCTTATTTCGACAAAGAGTTCCGCCAAAACCGATTGTGCTAGCGGATGGAGATGAATTTCAGGCTCTTCCAACAAAATCGTCGAACCTATAGGCGCATAGAATGCTAAGGTAAGCACAGGCAAAACCTGAGAGATTCCAATGCCGACATCTCGCAGATTTGCTTCCACTCCATCACGGTGAACAACAATTTCATAGCGTGTAGAGTGCCCAAGCTGACGCACTTCAAGGCGCTCAGCAACGCCCATGCGAGATAAATACTTTGAAACGCCGGCTATAATGTCATCACCGTTGTCCTTACCCCTAATAAAGGCACTGGAAAACAAGGCGTTAATAGAACCATACCCATCAACTCCCAAATCACCAGGTCGAGTCTTGTTCCAGACATAGTCACGCTCCGGCTTTCGGCGCAATGGCCCCAAATAGACAATTTTCTCGAGCTCGCGCCGAATTGCCAGACTAAGATCCTGTGCATTGCCGCCTTCCAAGCCGAGCATTTGAATGGCCTCCGCGGGAAGGGCGATGGAGCGTTCAGGGGCATATGCACGGCTTTTACCTCGCGGCTGACCTTCGTTTCCGACATATATTGAATAAGCTCCCTTATCTTTGCGAACGGCACGATAGCTTTGCTTAGCATCCTCCATGCAGCATTCCTGTGTTACTGCGGCACCACTGGAGTTCATGGCATACGTTGTCGAAAATGCCCCTTGGCCTATGAAACCAGAATTTCGCCTGCGAAATCCTGGCTGCCCAAATCCGAAAGATATCTCAAAATGACGGGGGCTCGCTCCTTTTGTCAGGACGTCATTGAAGTGACCGAAGTTGAAATAATCGTTCACCTCATCCCCACCGAGATTAAGGTGTATGGTTCTATCAGGGGAGGTAACCGTCTGCTTCAGAAGCAAGAGGCTCTGGATAAGTGAAGATTTTCCTGTTGAGTTAGAGCCTAGTAGTAGAGTTACCGGCGCAAGCGACATTTCGCCACTTTCACGCCATGCCTTGAAATTTTTAAGTTTGAGACTTGTAAACATACTTTTAGTCCTCGTAATATTGTGACAAGGTCAGGCTGCGGGAGGCCTTGGTGCGCTGGTTGCCCCCTGCCGGGGCATTCGTGCTGTGACGTGATAAAGTGCGCCTTCATATTCGATGCAATAGCGGACGAGCCATCATTTCTCCAACAATCGCTTGGACAGTGGCAACTTTCAACTTTCAAGGGCTGCCCCCTCAGTCCCACATTTGTCTCGTGTCAAGAGCTGACTCCTCTGGTTCCCCCCACACGAGCGTTTCTGACAATTCTTTTCCGTTTCCTTTAACAAGAGGTACCACGTCACAAATTGGTTGAGTTTTGCTTCTGAATCTTCAGCTATGCGGGTAAAGCCAAATACACCAGCTGTGATAAATAGAATCGCGGCGATCATGATTATCCAGTATAGTCCTTGGCCATGCTTCCAAGTCTCAGTAGTTTTCAATATTTCAGCAAAAAGCATGCCTAGCATAGTCAAAATAGGAGTGACCAATGGATGTCGGAGGAAAGATTCTTGTTTTTTGGGATTCTCTGCAATCTCAAACCAACGAGAAATCCTCCTAAGGTCGTCGGTATATATTTGAGTCTCCTCAAGTTGCTCAACAAAAAGTGCGTAATGCAGCAGAACACGCGACTTTGAGAATCTATTTCCTGCGATGGCGTAAACCTTGTATTGTTCGTGAAAATGACGCGAAAGTCCCCAGTTTATGATGAGATAGTAGGTAATACTTAGGACAATGGCCACTGAGTAGGGAACAACTGGATTAGTTAACGGTATCAATGTAAGGGGCACAATAAGATATGCAAATGTTGCAACCCAGATAATAGAACGGATAACCTTCTTACTCCTTAGAAAGAGGGCTTTAACGATTGCGCCCACCCCCGACTTTGCAAAAACCTTTCGCACTGTGGCCAGCGTTTGGAATGTAGGTGTATGAGGTTCAGTGCTCATTCTGATTTCCCGATTTTTTTCCCGGCTTTTACGTGGACTCAATCTTCTCTGATGTACTTTCTTCCTTTTCATCTTCTGTCGGCATTTTTGTCTGCCAACGCCCAGGTGAGCGGCGCAGCGGCTCGGCTGGCGTCCACTTTCTCCCAGCCATCGCCGACCCGAGTAGTCCGTCTCCACTCAACTGGTTCGCCATCCTTCGACATTCACCCGTCACTTCACAGACTTTCCCGGCTCGATCCGGCTAATCACAGCTCGGTCTTTCGCTTCCCCCGACTAAGCCTGTTTACTCCCGCTTACTCCCATTAAAAGGTGCCTAACCCCTTCGGACGCACCCAAAAGGGATGATGGCCGCCGGCCGGAAACCGCTCAACAGCCGTCAAGCATCGTTTACCGGCATGTCGGCACCGCCACCAACCTTTCGAAACCTCAAAAAATTAATGAACGCCAAGCTACTCTTCTCGCAGAGCTTAGTCAACAAGAAACATATCAGGTTCAGACCATTTCATGGCCGGGAAAAAACGGCTTCCATATTTGGCCTACAGACGGAGATCTCCCTTAGCCGAAGGGCAAGATGAGCATTAAACTTGGTTAACTGCTGGTAAATTCAGAACCACAAATCCCGCTTTGCAATCGAACTGAAGATCGACGCTAATCCTGTCGGAATTTGACCTTGTTCGGGGCGTCCACCAGAACCTGCCCATTCGCTCCCCGTTGTACCCTATCAACCTCTGCCAGCCATCCCGCCTTACATTCCGCACAGAGCCGATTTAAAACCGGTTATCTCTAAAAAACGACCGCAACCTCCCAAACCCTGCATTGAACTCCAGTCTTGCGCCATTCATGCGAAGTCGATTCGCGTTGACGCGGCAAAACGGAAATTCAACTCCCGATTTGCCAGGTTATCGTCGTTTTCCCGGGGGTTAACTCGGGGCGGCGGCATTTCAAATCCCGAAGCGAGACGTTAACGACTTTTTTTTCGCGTTGACGCGGCAAAACGGAAATTCAATTCCCGGTTTGCCAGGTTATCGTCGTTTTCCCGGGGGTTAACTCGGAGCGGCCGCATTTCAAATCCTGAAACGAGACGTTAACGG
>CAIYDQ010000340.1 GCA_903925075.1 uncultured Geobacter sp. | reverse complement strand
TGCTTCCTTAAGTTAGCGCCAGGGCCATCAAGGAAGAAGTTAGCGCCAGGGCCCTCAAGGGAGAGGGGGCTTTCGATCGGCGTCGATCTTTAACTATACGGCAGCGCCCCTTGCGGGGGAGAGCCCTCGGAAACCTTTGACGTTGGCTCCTCCTCCCTTGGCGGGAAGGGGCTGGGAGGGGCGGGTGGGGGAGTTCGCGCATGGGGGGCGTCCGCATGTCGACCTCGCCCACCGCCCAGCGCCCTCCCGCCGAGGGAGGGGGAGCCAACACCTCAAAAAAATGTAGCTTCGCACCACATCAGCCAGGACTTTCGCATCTGTAGGTCGCGTTGAACGGCTTCACCGTGGAACGCGGCATTGCCACCGTGGCGCCGTTGCGATGTCGCGTTTCGTACCTCAACGCGACCTACGAAAAGAGGAACCGCTTATGGCTGCGGCTTTCACGGCAGGACGGGCGTCGTTACAGCTTGAATTGCAACATCAGTCTCTGCATGTTGCCGGCCAGCACGGAAAGCTGCGAGGTGGCCTCCGCGGATTCCCGGGCGCCGCGCGAACTGCCGTGCACCACGCGGGTCATCTGCAGGATGTTGTCGGTGATCTCGGTGGTGGTGGCGTTCTGCTGCTCCGCCGCCGTTGCCACCTGGCTTACCTGCATGGCCACGTTGTTGATCTTTTCGATGATCTCCAAGAGCGCCTCGCCGGATTTGGCGGCGTCCTCGGTCCCTTTGCCGACTTCGGCGACTCCTTCTTCCATCACGGAAACGGCCTTTCTGGTCTCGCTCTGGATGTTCCTGATCATGCCGCCGATTTCCTTGGTGGCGGTGGTGGTCCGCTCCGCCAGCGCGCGCACCTCGTCGGCGACCACGGCGAAGCCGCGCCCCTGCTCGCCGGCGCGCGCCGCTTCAATGGCGGCGTTCAGCGCCAGCAGGTTGGTCTGGTCGGCGATGTCCTCGATGGTCGCCACGATCTCCCCGATCTGCTCGGAGCAGACGCCCAGCGAGGAAACGGTGCTGGCCGAGAGCTTGGTGTTGGCTGCGATGCGCCGCATGCCGGCGATGGTCGATTCCACCACCCGGGCGCCGGTCACCGCGGCGGTGTTGGCCTGATTGGAATTGTCCGCCGCCAGGTTGCAGTTCTGGGCGATGTCGGTGATGGTGGCCGCCATTTCTTCGCTGGCCGTCGCCAGGTAGCCGGCCTTGGCCGACATCTCCTCGGTCGCCTGGGCGAGCTCGCCGGAGGTCGCCGAGAGCTGGGCGGTTGAGCGGGTGACCTCGCGGGCGGTCTGCGCCACCTGGCCGATGATCCCCTGCAACTTCTCGACGAAGGTGTTGAAGAGCCGGCACGCCTCGCCGATCTCGTCGTTGTTGGTGATCGGCAGGCGCTGGGTCAGGTCCCCCTCGCCCTGGGCGATGTTGCGCAGCACCTCGGTCATGCTGGCTATCGGGTGCAGGATGCTGCGCGACAGCGACCAGCTCAGCAGGGCCAGGACGGCCGCGGCCGCGAACACGATCAGCAGCAGGGTGATGATCCTGACCCGGAAGAAATCGTAGCCGGCCATCATGCTCGTTTCCGAGAAACGGTTCAGCTCTCCCCTCATCAGCTCGCTTTGTTTCTCGATCTCCTGGCTGGCGACGGCGATCTTGTCGCTGTTGGCCTGATGCTCCAGGACCAGATCCCGGATCCGTTTGTTGGCTGAGAGCGCCTTTTCCGGGAGCGCCACGAACGGGGTTCCGGCCAGCTTTTTCGCGGCGTCCACGCAGATGGCGATGGCCGCGTCCAGGAAGGCGACCATCTCCTTGCGCTTGCCGGCATCGGTCTTCATGCGCAGAAAAAGGGTCTGAATCTGGTGGTTGGCGCCGCTGTTCACCGATGCGTCGGCAAGCACCGTGCGCGTCAATCTGGAAACGGAGCGCTCTTTGGCGGGATCGGCAAGATTGGCGCTGGTTTGGGCGATGAATCCGTCCGACTGCTCGATGGAGAACTTGGTCAGTTCCATCACCTCGCGTTCAATATCGGCGTTGCGCTGGAACAGCTTCGAGGAGTCGTTCAGCACGGCCGACATGCGTTTCATCGGCGGGACCAGGCTCCCTCCTATGGACAGCTTGTCCACCCGCTCGGTCTGCTCGCGCAATTCGGCGTCGATCTGCTTGAACTCCCCCTGGCCGCGCAGAAACATCTGGACGTTGATGGTGACCGCCTGCAGGCGGGTGATCAAGGCCCCCATCTGCCTGGTCTGCTCGCGCCGGTCGCGGACCTCCAGTTCGCTGGAGAGGTAACAGACGCCGACCACCACCAGCAGCACAACCTGCATCAGCACAGGTATCCTCAGCTTCCCCGCAATACTCGACAATAAGCCCATATCGCTCCCTGTAGTTCTTGATATTCAGCCTCCCGCAAGAGGCGCCGTCGCTTAAAGCTTAAGAGCTGCCTTTGTGCCGAGAGCGGTCGCTAAGCGGTTGCCGATCCGCCTCGCGAAAGCCGAGTTTGACGGAGATCGCCGCCGCGCCTTCTTTTGCCAGGGGGACCAGTTCGCCGCGCAGACGATGCAAATCGATGCGGCAGGAGGGGCCGGTGATCGCCATGGCGCCGACCACCCGGCCGACGCAGTCGCGGATCTCCGCCGCCACGCTGCGCACCTCCCGGTCCAGTTCCTCGTCGTCGACGCCGTAGCCGTCTTCGAGCACCTGCCGCAGGTGCAGCTTCAACGCCTCTTTGCCGGTGAGCGTATTCTTGGTGTAGCTCGCCAGCTCCACGCCCCTGAGAAGATGCTCCAACCCCTGATCGCTCTCCCGGGCGATCAGCACCTTGCCGGCCGAGGTGCAGTGGACCGGCAGATGCAGCCCGACCCGGGGCATCACCCGCACCGGGTGCTTGGAGTGAGCCGCGTCCAGCTCGATCACGTGCGACTTCCTGAGCACGGCCACCGAGGTGGTTTCCCCGCACCGCTCGGCGATCGAGGCCAAGACGGGATGGGCGACGCGGTAGAGATCGGTCTGGTGCAGGACCGTCTGGGCCATTTTCAGGTTGTTGAAGCCCAGACGGTAGCCTTTGGTCATCCGGTTTTGCTCGATGTAGTTTCGGGCCTGCAGCGTGGCGAGCAACCGGTCCACGCTCACTTCCTTCATGGCCAGGCGTCTGCTCAACTCGCCCAGGCCCAATTCGTCCACGTCGTCGTGAAACTGTTCCAAGAGGTTCAGGGCCTGAACCACCTTGCGGATCTTGTAGTCGGACTTTTCTCTGCGCCCCGCGGGCGGGGACGCGGCTTCTGCCGGCCGGGAAGACTTTTCAGGCGAATTCATGATGTCGCTCCTCCCGAAGCATCCCGTTTGGTTGCCGAAAAACTACTTCCGGCGCGGCAGAACGCAGATCGCCACGATCAAAATCCACACGACCGCGAATATCGCCGGCGATAAGCTGACTAGCATGGTCTGTCACCGTCTCCGTGAACGAATGGGCGCGGGCCTTTTCACCCCGCGTACAGGCTGCGGCCGCCGCAGACATAAAAGACTTGGCCGGTAATGAAGGAGGCGTCGTCGTCCACGAAAAACAAAATGGCGTTGGCGATGTCGTCATCCGCGCCGATTTTGCCGGTCGGCTGTTTGGCCAGAAAGGACAGCCTGTTTTTCTCCGGCAGCTCGTCCCACATGGGGGTATGGATGAGCCCCGGGGCGATGCAGTTCACGGTGACCCCCTTTCTGCCCAGCTCCAACGCCAGGGTCCTGGTGAGCCCGACCAGACCCGCCTTGGCCGAGGAGTAGGGGGCCTGTCCGGCGCCGCCCAGCCATGCTCGGGAGGCGATGTTGACGATGCGTCCCTGCCCCTTGCCCACCATGTAGCCGTGCGCCGCCTGGCTGCAAAGAAAGGCGCCCTTCAGGTTGACGTTCAGGGTGATGTTCCAGTCGCTCTCGCTGAGGTTTCTCAGCGCGCCCGCTTTTTCCATGCCGGCGTTGTTCACCAGGATGTCCAGCGTGCCGAATTTGTCCACGGCGGCCTTCATCATGGCTTCCACGGCGGTGGCGTTGCAGATGTCGGCCACCTGTCCCAGCACGTCGAAGCCCCTGGCTTTGAATTCCTCGACGGTCTGTTCGACCTTTTCGGCGACGATGTCGTTGATGACTACCTTTACCCCACGCTCGGCCAGCCGTTGCGCGGTTTTCTTCCCCATGCCGCTTGCCGACCCGGTTATTAATGCAACTTTGCCCTGTAAATCCGCCATTATGTCCTCCAGGAATTTTCTTTGATAGTTTCCGATCCCAATCTGTTGGCTTAAGCGGACATCGATGAATAGATGCTTTTTCCGCCGCAAACGATGAGGTTCTGTCCGGTGACGTAGCCGCTGTCGCCCGAGGCGAGATAGGCGACGGTGTAGGCGATGTCCTGGGGCACGCCGACGCGCTGCACCGGCAGGCTTGCCGCGAGCCGCTCCTCGGCCTCAGCGGACATGGTGCCGGCCTGCGACTTGATGTCCCCTTTCAAAACCTGGTTGACGGTTATCCCTTCTTTGGCGAGCTCCAGGGCGAAGGAGCGGGTCAATCCGAAGATGGCCGATTTGGAGGTGCAGTAGTTCGCCTGATGGGGCGTGCCCAGGTAGTCGATGCTGCCGACGTTCACGATCCGCCCGTAACGGTTTTTCCTCATTTCCGGAACCACGCTCAGGCAAAAGGAGACGATCGGGTTCAAGTTTTGTTTGAGGGAATCCTGCCAGCTCTCCAGGGTTCCCTCGCTGATCGGCACGCCGTCCCTGTGGTCGACGTTGTTGACCAGGATGTCCAGCGAGCCGAACCTGGTGTAAAGGTCGGCGACCGCCGCTTTGACGGCCTCGGCGTCGGTGGGGTCGAGCGCCATGACCACGGCCTTGCCGCCCGCCTGCGCCACCTGGCCGGCAAGTTCGGCGAGTACGGCCGGATCGGTGTCGATCAATACGGTCGTCGCCCCGCCCATCGCCAGTTTCATGCTGATTGCCTGTCCCACGCCATCAGCCGCTCCGACTATCAGTGCAGTCCTGTCTTTCATGCTATCTCCTTGCTGACTTAAAGAATGATGATGAATTTACCTGCTACCAACCCTTGACCAACATGTGCATGGTGCAGGCCGCGTGCTCGGTGCCGGACAAGCCGCCGCCGGTGACGTGCGACATGGCGACTTTGGGGGTGGGGCCGACCTGGTGGCCGCCGCACTCGCCGCGCAACTGCTTCACGTTCTGGGCGATCTGGGCCGCGCCCGAGGCGCCGATCGGATGGCCGTAGGAGAGCATGCCGCCGCGGGGGCTGACCACGCACTTGCCGCCGTAGGTCGACTGCCCGTCCCGCAGGTATTGCAGGCCTTCCCCTTTTTTGCAAAGGCCCAGGCATTCGTAGTAGAGGAGCTCGGAGATGGTGAAGGCGTCGTGCAACTCCAGGATGTCCACGTCTTCGGGGCCGATCCCGGACGACTCGTAGAGCGCGGCCGAGGTGGTCTCGGTGATGTCGTCGCCGGTGATGTCACGGGGACGGTTGTGATAGGGACCCGATTCCACCACGACCCCGGCCACCCGCACCGGCTTTTCGATCTTCAGCTTCTTCATCATCTCCAGGGAGCCGACCACCACGGCGGCGCCGCCGTCGGCGATGCCGCAGCACTGCTGCAGGGTCATCGGGTAGGCGACCATCCGGGATTTGACCACTTCCTCGACCGTGATCGCCCCCTTGAACCAGGCGTGCGGGTTGTGGGTGGCGTGCTTACGGTTTTTGACCGTGATCATGGCCAGGTCTTCGATGGTGGCGCCGGTCTCGTGCATGTAGCGCACCGCCCGCATGGCGTACTTGCCGGTCATGACGGCCCCGTGCATCGCCTCGATATCGGAGCGCGCCGTGCTGAAGGCGGCGCCGGTTTCCCTGTGCATGGTGTGGTTTTCGCAACCGACGCCCATGGAGAGTTCGGTAAGACCGGTGGCCACGTCCTTGATGGCGCAGTAGACCGCCATGGCCCCGGCCGAACAGGCGCTCTGCACGTTGATGATCGGCAATTTATCGCCGCACATGCCGAGCCCTCTGAAGACCGTCTGGCCGGCGACCATGTCGTTCATACCGTTGCCGACGTAGGCGCTCTGGATCATGTCGGTCCGGTCTATGTTCGAGGCCCTCATGGCCTGCAGGGCGGCCTCTCTTCCCAAGAGGTCGAAATCGATGGTATGTTTGCCGAACCGGGTTTCGCCAACGCCGGCTATGTATACTTCACGCTGTAATTTCATGTAGACTTCTCCCGTTTATTGCTAGCCAAAAGATCGTTCGTTCCCGCCCGGCGGGATCTCTATTTCCCGCCTGGCGGGATCCCTATCAGGAAATTTTCTTGAATTTGTAGCTGAGGATGGGGAGCTTATCGTTGTTCAACCTGATGGGTCCCACCGTCAGTTCCACTTCCTCGTCGCACTGGTAGGTGCCGACTTCCCCTTCAAGCTGCGCGAAGACCCTGAGGTTCTCCGGGAAATCGACGTAGGCGAAGATGTACGGCGTATCCAGCCCCTGCTGTCCGATGTAGATATCGGAGAAGCTGTAGACTTTGGCTCTGCGCGACAGAGGCACCATCTCGAATTCCTCGCCCCAGCACCCCGTGCAGATGGCGGTCTTGAAGTCCAGCTGTCCGCATTTCTTGCACCTGAACCCTTTCATGAAAGGAAGGCTCCCGTCCTGCGGCACTTCCAGCAGATCGGGATGAAAGAAGGTGATGTCGGGTTCCTTTTCCTTGGTCTTCTTTTTCTGAACTTCTTCCTGCGCCATGTCGATCCTCCTGGTTTTGTTGTATCCCGTTTGTTGTATCCCGAAAACAGCGCGCGAAACACGGAGCAACGGAGCAACGGAGCCAAATCCGAGGCTTTCCCGTCGAAAAACCTCAAGGGAGACCATACGGTTGGCTTTTCGTAAGGTACTGATTCATCTCCGTTGCTCCGTTGCTCCGTGTTTCAGTTGCCTTTGTTTTTCAGGATTAATTGATTGTTCCCCGGAATTAATTGATTGTTCTCCGGTTCAGGCTTCCATCTGGTTGCAGACCAGTTCGGCTATGTCCTGAATCATCGCGTTCTCCGTGTACTTCTTCAGGCCGTCGGTCAGCATCAGCAGGCAGAACGGGCAGGCCGTGGCGATCAGGCTCGCGCCGGTGTCCATCGCCTCCTTGGCCCGGGTCTGGTTGATGCGGGTCCCTTCCTCCTCGGTCCAATAATTGCCCCCTCCGCCGCCGCAGCAGAAACTCTCGCAGCCGCGGCGCGGCATTTCCACCAACTGCCCCAGCGAGGAGACCACCTCCCGGGGATCGGCCAGCACGTCGTTGTGCCTTCCCAGGTAGCAGGGATCGTGGTAGCAGATGGTCGCGCCGCTGTTGGCCAGTTTGATCGCCTTCGACTGGATCAGCTCCCGCAGCAGCACCGCGTGGGGAACGACCTCGAAGCTGGCGCCCAGCAAGGGGTAGTGCCTGGTGAAACTGTTGAAGCAGTGCGGGCACATGGTGATCACCTTGGTCACGCCCAGGGCGGCGAATTCCTCGATGTTCTGGCCGGCGATCTCGGTGAACAGGAACTCGTTCCCCATCTGTTTCGCCGGGTCGCCCGTGCAGCGGTTTTCCTCCAGGATGCCGAAGGAGACCCCGGCGCTTTTCAGTATCCGCACCATCGAGCGGGCTATGTTCTGCGTTCTTTCCTCGTAGGAGACCGAACAGCCGATCCAGAGGAGATATGTGGTCTCGTCCTTCCGGTAGATGGGGACGTCCAGCCCCTTGCGCCAGTCGTTGGGGCCGAAACCTGTGCCGATGAAGGGGTGGTGCCGTGCCTCCAGGCTCCGGTGCGCCTGGCCCATGATCTCCGGTATTTCCGAGCGCTCCATCAGCAGATGCTGGCGCATTTTCAGGATCGCGTTCGGCTGGTTCACGGAAACGGGGCAGGCTTCCATGCAGGCGGAGCAGGTGGTGCAACTGTAGATGGTGTCGCTGCCGATGCTGTCCAGCAGCGAATCGTCGTCCATCTTTCCTTGTTGCAGATAGTCGCCGAGCGTCCCCATCACGTTTTTCGGGGAGAGGCTCTTGCCGGTCTGGGCGGCGGGGCAGACCTCGTGGCATCTGCCGCACTGCAGGCAGGTGGAGGCGTCCAGCAGGTTTTTCCAGCTGAAGTCGGCCATCTTGCCCACTCCCAGACAGGGCGCCTCCTCCCCCTCGCCGTCGAAGGCCTCGAAATCGATCACCCCCATCTTGGGTCCGGGGATGGGTATGTCGAGCCCGGCATTGACCGGCGCCAGCAGCAGATGCGCCAGGGGCGAGTAGGGGAGGTAGGCGATCAAGGAGAGGGCGAGCAGGCCGTGCAGCCACCAGAGATACTGGTGGATGAGCGGCGCCGCGCCCACGCCGACCAGGAGCGAAGCCAGCCAGTTGCCGACGAACGAGCCGGGATCGGCGCCCTTGAGGGCGATCCTCAGTCCCTCGATGACGAAGCCGCTGGCGATCAGCAGCACGATGGCCGCCTCGATCGGCACGAAGGCGGAGTTGGTCTTGAATAAGGTGAGCCTCTCCGGCGGGAAGAGCCTTCTCGCCAAGAGAAACAGCACGCCGATCAATGCCGCCACGCCGGCCAGATCGAGGCCGAAGCCCATGAACCAACGGTTGAAGCCCCCGCTGAAAACGGCCAGACCGAAGAGCACGTTCAAAAATACCAACACGGTGCCGACGGAGAGCGCGGCCATTCCCCAGAAAAGCAGGGCGTGGGCGAGGCCGGTGCAGGGCTTCTTGTAGATGCGGCTCCCCAAGATCCCCTTGACCAGCAGGGCGCGCAGGTAGACCGGACCGACCTTCCAGGCGTCAAGCGTCATCCCCGGGCCGATCCTGGCTTTTCCTTGCTTGATGCGCTGCCAATGTCCGTAGATCCCGTAGGCGAAAACGGCCATGGCGGGCAAGGAGAGCAGATCGATCAGCAAGCCGTAGCTGATGTTCCAATACGGCACCCGTCCCATCTCAGGCGTTCTCCTTCAAGGCGGCGATCAGCGCCGGAACCGCCTTCTTGTAGTCGCCGACGATGCCGAACCTGGCCCTTTTGAAGATGTTGGCGTCCTTGTCCTTGTTGATGGCGATCACGCATTTGGCGTTGGAAATCCCGGCCAGGTGCTGGCTGGCGCCGGAGACCCCGACGGCGAAATAGACGCCGGGGGCCACGATCTTGCCGGTCTGCCCGATCTGGGCGCCGGGAGGCATCCAGCCCTCGTCGACCGCTCCCCGGGAAGCCCCCACGGCCCCGTTCAAGAGCCCGGCCATGGCGCTCAGCATGGCGAAATTCTCGCCGGCGCCGATCCCCCTGCCGCCGGTGACGATCACCTCGGCGTCTTCCAGCGGAATTCCCTGGCGCTCCTCCTCGATCTCCTCCAAAAGGGTGATCCTCTGCGCCCCGGCGGGAAGCGCCTGCGGCTCGCTGGTCCCTGCCAGCACGGCCGCCTCGAAATACTTGCGCTTGACGGTCAAGACCAGCGGACCTGCGCCCGCCCGGTACTGGGCGACCGCCTTGGAGCCGTAGAGGGAGCGCTCGATGGAGAGATCGGCGCCGACGCCGGTCACCTCCGAGAGGATGGCGGCGCCGAGGCGGACCGCAAGCGGACCGGCGATGCCGGCGCCAACCGCGGTCGCGCTCAACAGGATCAACTGGTAGCCTTCGCGCTCGATCAGCTCCGACAGACCGGAGCCGAGATTCGCGCCCAGCGTGTCCGGCGCCCGAAAGACCTTGCCGTAACTCCCGGCGACCTCGCCCTCGCCCAGGACCACCAGGTCGGCGCTGCCAGCGAAGAGCCTGCTGACGGTGACCAACTCCCCGAGAATCTTGGGGTTTGCCGTCTCGATGATCAGGGTTTTCATAGGTATCTCTCCTCTTTGAGCCTTCTCAACAGCACCCGCGCCGTATCCTCCAGGTCCTCGGCCGGCAGCAGTTCGCAGACCGATTCCATCTTGGGGATGCGCACCGACAGTTCCCGGACGTTCATCCTGGCCGCCGCTATCTCCGGCAGCTTCTCTACCGGCTTTTTCTTGGCGGCGAAAATTGCCTTGACCGCCGGGATCCTGGGGACGTTTTCCGGGATGCTGGTGATGGAAAGCACCCCCCTGCCGGAAAGCTTCAAGAGCCGTTTGCCGGTCTCGGTGATCTGGGCGACCTTCCACCCCCCATCCGCCTGCTCCGCGGAGCAGGCCTGGGGGATGAACGGGTAGTCGAGCATCCCCGCCAAAAGCCCGTGAACCACGCCGCGGTCCATGTCCGAGGACTGCCGCCCCGCCAGGATCAGGTCGGCGCCGCCCATTTTGTCCACCGCCATTTTCAGGTTGGCGGCGATCACGTAGGGGTCGTCCGAGGTCCCCTCGACCAGGACGATCTTGTCCGCACCCATGGCGAGCGCCTTTCTGAGAAACTGGACGTCGTCGCTCACCCCGTAGGAGAGAATGACCAGCTCGGCCGAGAGTTTTTCCTTCAGTTGCACGCCGAGCTCGACGGCGTTTTCGTCGTAAAGTCCGATCATGCGCGTGTATCTGGGATGCGCCCGATCCTCCACCAGCTCGAAGTCCGCGGAGGGAACTTCGTAATCCGGCACCACCTTAGTCAGGACGACAATCTGCATAGCGCTTGCTCCTTATTTGCCTCTATATTGAGGCGCTCTCTTCTCGGCGAAGGCCTGGAACCCTTCCTTTCTGTCTTCCGTGTCCCGCAGGGCGCCCCAGAGCAGATAGGAAAAATCAATGGCGTGCTGCAGGGGCATGTCCATGCCGGTCACCACCGCCTGCTTGGCGGCCATGACGCTCAAGGGGGCGTTCCCCGCGATTTTCTCGGCGTACTTCTTGGCCAGCGCCATCAGCTGGTCCGGTTCCACCACGTCGCTCACCAGCCCCACCCGCAGCGCCTCCCGGGCGTCGATCATCTCGCCGGTCAAAAGCATCTTCATGGCGACGGCCCGCGGCACGGCGCGGGGGAGGCACTGGGTGCCGTTCAGGCCGGCGAGGCTCGCCACTTTGGTTTCGGTCAGGCCGAACTTGGCGTTGCTGGAGCAGATCATCAGGTCGCAGGCCAGGGCCATCTCCAGCCCGCCCCCCACGGCGAAGCCGTTGACGCAGGCGATGATCGGCTTCCACATCTTCATGTGCGGGACGATCGGCTGCCCCTCCTTGTAGTAGAGCGCCGCCATGCACTCGTCGGGAACCGGGGTCTTCTTCATGTCGGTCCCGGTGCAAAAGGCCTTCTCGCCCGCGCCGGTCAATACCGACACCCGGATCTGCGGGTTGTTCCTCACCTCGGCCCAGATCTCCGCCAGGCGCTGCGTCGACTCCGGGTCCAGCGAATTCATGGCCTCCGGCCTGTTCAGCGTGATATAGGCGACGTTTCCCTCGATGTTAAAATCGACTCCCATCCTTTTCCCCCCTGAAATGCGATATTTTAATCTTCGTCCTTGGCAACGATGAACGGGTTGTAGCTCTTCTTCTCTTTCAGCAACTGGCGCGCGATGGACCAGCGGTGGATCTCGGAGGGGCCTTCCAGGATCCTCCAGACCCTCACCATGCGGGCCACGTATTCGATCCCCAGCTCGTGGGAGACGCCCAGACCGCCGTGCATCTGGATCGCCCGGTCGGCCACGCGGGTCAGCATCTCGGTGGCGGCCACCTTCACGCTGGCCCCCTCGATGCGCAGGTCCTTATGGCCCTGATCGGATTTCCAGGCGGCGTAGTAGAGCATCCAGCGCACCGACTCCAGCTCCATGGTGGAATCGGCGATCCAGTTCTGCACGATGCCGCGTTCCGCCAGCGGCTTGTCGAAGGTGATGCGGTTGTTGGCCTGCTCGATCATCATCTGGATCAGCCGCTCCGCCATGCCGGTGCAGTTGGAGGCGAGCTCGATCCTGCGCACGCCGAAGCGGTTTTGCAGCGGTATGAAGGCCTTGCCGACTTCGCCCAGAATGGCCTCGTCGCCGACTTCCACGTCCTCCAGGATCAGGTCCCAGGTCGGCATGGCCCCGATCACCGGGATCTCCCTGCCGATCCTCACGCCGGGGTGTCCCCGGTCGATCAGGAAGGCGGTGAACCTCCCCTTGGAGGAGGCCGAGGCGTCGGTCACCGCGATGACGATGAAAAAGACCTCGGGGTAATCGCACTTGCTGATGAAGGTCTTGGTGCCGTTGATGGTCCACTTGGCGCCGTTTTTAACGGCCTTGGTCTTCAGGGCGCTGACGTCGGAGCCCGCTCCGGGCTCGGTGCAGGCCATGGCGGAATCGAGATCGCCGTTGCAGTAGGGAACGAAGTATCTCTCCCGCTGGCTTTTCCCGCAGCACTCGTTCAGGTAGTAGAGGTTGGGGGCGTCGGGGGGAAGGGTGAATCCGTGGTTGGAAAAGCCGACCAGGGACTTGGAAAGCTCCTCCATCACCAGGGTCTTGGCGAGCATGCCCAGCCCCTGGCCGCCGAATTTCTCCTCCACCTCCAGGCCCCAAAAGCCCAGCTCCTTCGACTTCTTCAAAAGCCGCTTATGGTCCTCCTCGGGGATGAGCGGTCCCGGCTCGGTCCAGAGGGATAGTTCCCGCTCAAGCATCGCCTTTTCCAGCGGCATCAATTCCCTTTTTACGAATTCCTTCATGGAATCCTTGAGCATCATGTATTCTTCGGAAATGCTGAAATCCATTGTCTCGTTCTCCCGGCGGTTTAATTGAAAGACCCGGCTAGCTGTGAGCCGTTGCCTATACCAGCACTTCTTCCTCGACAAGCTTGTTCACTTCTTCCTGCGAATAATCGAGCATTCCGGTGAGCACCTCGCTGGTGTGCTGGCCCAAGAGCGGGGCGGCGCTCTCCATGCGCAAGGGGGTCTTGGAAAAGCTGATAGGTGCCCGGTTGTAAAGGGTGCTCCCCACCACCGGGTGATCGAGGTAGGACCAGAACTCCCGCTTTCTCAGGTGCTCGTCCTCGATGGCACCCCTGGCGTCGTTGACTACCCCCGCCTTGACGCCGTTTCGGATCAGCTCGTCCATCAGCCAGTCGGCGTAGCGGCTCTTGGTCCATTGCTCGATGCGCTCGTTCAACTCATCCTCGTGCTCCTTGCGCGCCTTAAGCGAGGAAAACTTCTCATCCTCGGCCCATTGCGGCTCTCTCATCACCTTTTTCAGCGCGCGCCACTCGCTCTCCTCGAAGACCGCGATGGCGATCCATTTGCGGTGGCCCAAGGCGGCGTACACCGAATGCGGCGCGGCGTCGGGGTCGCCCAGGCCCATCGGTCCCAGCAGTTCGCCGTTCGCGCCGTAGGCGAGCACGCTGGTGGGCGCCATGCTGATGGCGGATTTCAGCTGCGAGACGGCCACCGTCTGCCCTTTGCCGGTCTTCTCGCGGTCCAGGAGGGCGGCCATGATGCCGAAGAGCGCGTGGCTTGGCGCCATGACGTGGTCCGTATAGTTGGTGCCGGTCCCAAACGGCCTCTCGCCGGGGAGGCAGGCCCGCTCGGTCAGCCCGCAGAGCGCGTTCAGGTTGACGCCGAAGCCCATGTAGCTCTTTTGCGGTCCGCTGTCCCCCTGCAGGCTCATGGTCACGTAGATGATCCGCGGGTTGATCTTCTGCACGTCCTCCCACCCCAGGTTCCACTTCTCCATCTGGCCGACCCGGAAATTGTTGATGACGATGTCGCTCTTCTTGATCAGCCGGACGGCCACCTCGCGCGCCTTGGGGTGGCTCATGTCGAGCGCGATTCCCTTCTTGTTGGGGTTGCGGTTGGCGAAATAGCCGCTGCGCTCCAAGCCCCCGCCGATGCCGTCCTTGAACGGCCCGGCGGTCCTCAAGAGGTCCGGCCGGTTCTTGCTCTCGATCTTGATGACCTCGGCGCCGCACTGCCCCAGCACGTTGGTGGCTATCGGGCCGGCTCCGACCCAGGAAAAATCGCAGACCACGATCCCTTCCAGGGCTTTCTTAAGGTTTTGCAACATAGATCACCCCCTCTTGGTCCAGTTGAGCGATGTCGTCGCGGCTATAGCCGCATTCGGCCAGCACTTGGGCCGTGTGCTCGCCGAGGACGGGGACGGAGTTGCCCAGGCGCCATTTCAGATTCCCGAACACGTAGGGGGGGCCGGGACAGATGACGTTGCCCCCCACCGGCTCGTGATGCAGGGTCTTCCAGAAATCGTGGTGGATCAGCTGCGGGTTCTCCAGGAGGTCTTTGCCGTTACTGACCGGGCTGATGGCGACCTTGAAGGCTTGGCCCGTGTCGTAGAGATACTGCTTGCTGTGCTTCATGGTGTAGCTCTCGAAGACGCGGCAGAACAGGTCGTACGCCTGCTTCGATTCCCGGTAGGCAACGTCGACCCACCGGTCGTTGTCGAACAGCTCCCACTCCTCGACCCGTTCCTCCTTCATCCATTGGACGAAGGGAGTCCACATCCCCTTGTTGCGCCCCATGATGGCGACGATGGCGACGAAACCGTCCTGGCAGGGGTGAATGGTCGCGGTTCCCGCCTCCTTGCCTCGTCCCCTTCTCAGGGTCCCCTCCAGGTCCCAGCACTGGGCGGCGGTCTCGAGCGCCATGCCCACCGCCTCCATGCAGGAGAGGTCGACGAACTGGCCGATGCCGGTCCTTTGCGCGAAGAGCGCGGCGATGGAGCTGCCGACGGCGGCGTAAACCTCGGCCATCCGGTAGGCCTGGTTGTCGCAGGACCTCACCGGCTTGTCGTTCTCGATGCCGGCCAGATAAAGGAAGCCGCCCAGTGCCGAGCAGGTCAGGTCGGAGCCCGGATATTTGCTGTACGGCCCGAAGTTGCCGAAGGGGGTGATGGAGGTCTGCACGAGCTTGGGATTGACGGCGCTCAATTCGTCGAAGGAGAGGCCCAGCCCGTCCAGGTAGCCGGGGGTGAAGCTCTCGAAGAGGATGTCGGCGCCCTTGCAGAGTTCGACGAAGACTTCCCTCCCTTTTTCCTGCTTCAGATCCAGGACCATGCCGCGCTTGCCCGCATTGTAATAGATGAACTGCAGGCTCCTTTCCGTGCCGGGCCGGTTCTTGTAAAAAGGACCGATGGAGCGCAGCGGATCGCCGCCGATGGGCTCGATGTGGATGACGTCCGCCCCCAGGCCGGCGTACAGTTTGGCCGCATAAGGGCCGAGTTCCCCGGTGAAATCCAGGATGCGCAGATTGGATAGAGACCCTGCATGTTTCACTTTGTTGCCTCCTTCGGCGGTGCGTTTTCGGATAGCGGGGCGGTTCATGCCCGGCAAATCGCCGCGGTAACACCCTGTCCGCCCGTTCGCTGATCGCTTTCCGAGGTAATAGCACGCGATATGCCAAACGCTTTTTGAAAGTCTCCCTGTTGACTTTATGTTTTGATCGGTTGAGCTCGCATCTTCGCAAAAAAGACCAATATACGGTTGGTTGCAGGCAGAGGAATTTGTAAAATAATGTTATTGCACGCTATGAGTGCAGGAGTTTGGGATGGAGTGGAACAGGGTGCAAACCCAGGAGAGGGGGATGCTAGGGCGGTTCAACTGGCCGATATTGTAGCGTTATCCTGATCGGCATCGGACATGGCGTAGAGGGGGGGCGCTAGAGCGCCGGAACCGGCAAATTTTTTTACTATTTTCGGAATTGCCCCCTTAGTGCCCCGATGTTTTATAAAATGATGAAATTCCCGGTTTGGATTCTAAAAAGAGCTAAGGCAAAGACGCGGCGGGTGGGCAGACGCGCAGACGCACAGAGAACGAAAAAAGGCAGGACCTGTCAGTCCTCGCTGCTTGACAAGCGACACGGCAAATCATTACAGTGCTGAAATTATTAACGCATGCGGGTGACCTATGATCGAGACGATAGAAGCTGAGGTAGCGGTGATCGGCAGTGGCGGCGCCGGCATGGCGGCGGCCATCGGGGCTTATGAAACAGGCGCCGGGGTCGTGCTCTTGGGAAAAACCGGCATCGGCAAAGGAAGCTGCACCTCGATGGCCGGCGGATTCATGGGCACTTCTTCGGCCGAGCGTTCGGTCGAAGAACATTATCGAGACACGCTGGAGGCCGGACGCGGACTCAACGACGAGCGCCTGGTCAAAGCGGTGGTGGGGCGCGCCCGGGAAAGCATCGGCCGGCTCAAAGAGCTGGGGTTGCCGCTGATAGCGCTGGCGGACGGCTTCATGGTGGACAACCGGGGCAACGCCAGGGAAGTGCCGGGCATCCCCTTGGTGGAGTCGATGGCTCGCCTGATAAAGGAGCGCGCCATCGACTCCCTTGAGCATTTTCACGCTCTCGATCTGGTGTCCGACGGCGGCAGGATTGCCGGCGTGGTGGGCATCGGAGCTGCCGGCGAGCCGATCTTCGTCCATGCCGGCGCCGTAGTTCTCGCCACCGGTGGCGCGTCCGCCATTTATCTGCGTAACGACAACCCCCCGACGGCAATGGGAGCCGGCTATGCCATGGCGCTGAGGGCCGGCTGCCGGTTGCAGGATATGGAATTCGTTCAGTTTTATCCGCTGGGGATTTCTGAAACCGGCTTGCCCGGCGCCATCATTTACCCTCCGTACCCGACCCGGGCGAGAGTCCTGGACGCGCAAGGGCGCGACGTCTTGCGGGAGTTGCCGGGGTGCCGCAGCCTGCACGACGCCATCGTCCGCTTCAGGGATGCGGCGTCGCTGCTTTTTCATCGCACCTGCCTGAACGGGGGGCTCTTTCTGGATCTGACCGGGGTGGAGGAGAGCGACTGGAAGGGGATGTTCTCGATGCGACTTTTGGCGAGGACCGGATTCGACTTTCAAAGACGGCAGCTGCGGATCGCTCCGCTCGCTCATTTTTCCATAGGAGGGGTGTCGGTGGATGAAAACTGCCGGACCGCGGTTGCCGGGTTATTCGCCGCGGGAGAGGTCGTCGGCGGCTTCCACGGCGCCAACCGCAGGGGGGGCAATGCCCTCACCGAATGCCTGGTGTTTGGCTTGATGGCGGGCGCCAAGGCGGCGGAACATGCCTTGGAGGCGGGACGCCCGCGGATTCCCTTGAGCGCGGTGAGGGAGATCGTTCCGCCCTGGGCGGGGAAGCAAGCCGCACCGCACAGCAATGAGTGCCGCAGCATCCTCGAAAGGATAAAGAGCGCCGCCTGGGACTTCGCCGGGGTAGTGCGCAGCGAGCAGGGGATGCTGAGAGGACTGGACGTGGTGGCCGGCATGGAGGGCGAACTGGCGAATATCAAACCTGCCGGCAATGCCGACGGCCTGCTTCACGCCCGGGCCACCGACGCGCTCTTGACCCTGCGCTGCACCCTGGAGTCGGGGCTGTGCCGGCGGGAAAGCCGGGGCGCCTTCTGCCGGGAGGACTTCCCCGAGCAGGACGACGTCAACTGGCGCCGCAACATTTCCGTTTCTCCAGGACCGGCTTTCATTGATTAATGAGAGATGAGGAGTATCATGTAGCAAAAATATTCGGAGGGGGTATCAGATGAAGTTGAAAGCCTACTGCCCTGCCTGCGGCAACCGCGAACTGAATAAATTATTCATCACGACTAATAAAGGGAAGTGCCTTTCTCTGCTGTTGTCTTCTCAGGCGGATATACGGAAGTCGTCAGGGGATGTCTGCTGCATACAATGCAAACAGGTGTGGGCGATCAGCTGCCTACGCAAATAGGTTCTCGTTTTGGGGCAGCAGCAGGGTATGCCCGCAGTTCCAGCGCAGATGTAGGCGATCCTGTCCCTGGTTGAGAAGTAAAGGAAATGATAACTGCCCCTTAGGCCATTTTGGTCTCTGGGGCTTTTTTCGGATTCCGACCCTTGCCGCCGTAATTTCCCGCCAACCGCAAGCTTCCCTTCAAAATCCTCCCCTTACTCCGTGACTGACACAAATCCCGATGTGCGGCAACCCCTGTTGAAGAGGTGTGCTTGACCGACAGGGGAGAGATTTTGTCGACTGACCCGTTTAGCAGGGCTATTTAATTTCAATTTTATGACCTTGGTCATAAAGTATCTTCGATACGCTGTTATAAAATGAACAACCGATTTGCCGGCAGTCCCGGCGACGCCATGGGAATATGGAGGTTGTATGAATTTCAGCATCAAAGCGAAGATTCTGGTTATTACGCTGGTCGGCTGTTTTTCGGTGGTGGTCGCCGGCGGCGTCGGCCTGATGGGGATGAAAGCCAGCAACGACGAGATGGAAACTCTTTACAGCGAGAATATGACCAACGTCCTCAGGTTGACCCGCATCACCCAACTGATGCGCGACAACCGCATCCAGGTTTTGCTGGCCTTGCAGCACAACCCGAACAACCCGGGGTTGATCAAGTTGCACGATCATCCCATGACGGTTCATATCGACGCGGTAAAGAAAAACATCCAGGAAATCACTGCGTTGTGGAAAATATACACCGGCGGGACCTTGAGCCCGAAGGAGAAGAAACTGGCCGACGACTATGCCGCCAAACGCGCGATCTTCGTCAAGGAAGGACTGCTGCCGACCATAGAGGCCGAACTGGCGGGGGATTTCGATCGGGCGGGAGAACTGATCGTCACCCGCGTGAATCCCGATTTCAAGCCGGCCGACGACGCCGCCATGGCGCTGAGCGACAACGGGGGCGCCGAGGCGAAACAAGCCTATCAAAGCGCGGCTTCCCACTATCGCACCACCCTGGCGTTGGTGGCCTTCGCGGTGATAGGCTCCATTCTCACCTCGGCGATCGTGGGCTTCATGATCGTGCGCTCCGTCGCCACGGCGGCAGGCTCCCTGGTGCGGGCCAGCGACGCCATGGCCAACGGCGACCTGTCGCAGCGCGTTTTACTGACCACGAGGGATGAACTGGGGGTGATCGGCGCCTCCTTCGACGCCATGGGCGATGCGTTTTCCCGAGCGATCCGGAAAGTGGCCGAAAGTTCGTCGCAGGTGGCGGTGGCGGCGGTGCAGTTGAACGGCGCCGCCGAGCGGATCGCCAGCGGCGCCGAGGCCGTGGCCTCTCAGGCCGCCAACGCGGCCACTGCCGGCAACGAGATCTCGGCCACCTCCGGCAACATCGCCCAGAACTGCCAGCTCGCGGCGGAAGGGGCCCGGCGCGCCTCGACGTCCGCGACCAGCGGCGCGGCGGTGGTAGACGCCACCATGGCGGTGATGGGGCAGATTGCCGCGAAGGTGCAGCAGTCGGCGAAAACGGTGGCAAGCCTGGGAGCGCGCAGCGACCAGATCGGGGCGATCATCGGCACCATCGAGGATATTGCGGACCAGACCAACCTGCTTGCCTTGAATGCCGCCATCGAGGCGGCCCGCGCCGGCGAGCAGGGGCGGGGCTTCGCCGTGGTGGCCGACGAAGTGCGGGCCCTGGCGGAGCGCACCACCCGCGCGACCCGCGAGATCGACGACATGATCAAGGCCATCCAGGGCGAAACCGGGGAGGCCGTGGCCGCCATGGAGCAGGGGGTTCGACAGGTCGAGGCCGGCACTCTGGAAGCGGCCAAATCCGGCGGCGCTTTGCGCGACATCCTTGAACAGATCAACGCGGTAGCGATGCAGGTCAACCAGATCGCCATCGCCGCCGAAGAACAGACCGCCACCACCAGCGACATCTCCCGCAACATGACGCAAATCACCCGGGTGGTGGAGGAAACGGCGGGCGGCGCCCATGAATCGGCGACCGCGGCCGCCCAATTGCGCGGCAATGCCGAGGAGTTGCAACGGCTGGTGCGGCAGTTCAGGGTCTAGGATTCAGCGGGGTGGTATATAGGCCAGGCGTTGGCCATCAAACAGCAACCCTGCGGTGCCGAAAAATTTACTTTTAATGTCTCCATCGAACATACTTCGTTCAACGAAATACTGATCGTAGGGGGCAAACCATGGAAACCGTCAAATTATCGGCAAAATATCAAGTTATCATACCCCGCAAACTTCGCGATAGCATGCATCACGTACCCGGCCAGATGATGCAGGTAATAGTTCAGTGTATAGACATGTAGCCTATATGGCAGTACCCGGACGAATCTTGATTGACCCATACAGTAACACCAAGGTTAGATACTTTTGCGGTCAACATTGACGCAAGGTAAGCATTGTAATTGCTGTCGGTATCCAGCAGGTAAGCCCAGTTTTGTCCATTGCACATTGGAGGCGCGCCCTCAAAGTAAATCCTAAAACCATAGTTGTTTCCGGCAGTCACATCTATTGTGGCTATGGTGCCAACCACAATGCCATCCCAAGCTTCCGCAAAAGATCCAGTCGATAAAATTACCAGTAATGCAAACAATAAACTAATGACATGCTTTCTCATGATTTCTCCCGACCTTCCAAGCAAATCGTTTTTTTGTCCAACTATAACCGGTACGGTTCTATCCGATTGATCAAGGAGTCCCTGGAAAGGCCGCGTCTGTGAATTCTTCTTTTGCAAATTTTACAGTTGCGGCCCTCTGGACTCGCACGACCCTCTGGACTCTCCAAAAAATTAAAGCTATTCCAGTGCTGCTCCGTTTACTACTGAAGGATCGCAATTGCTGTAGGAAGCTCCCGGAGTGGTAGTTGCCTCGTACCATAAATCAATAATAGCGTTTGTTGATTTAGCCGTTAGCAGCGTACCCAACAGTTGTTTTCCACCTACAGCGGTACTATCGAATTTAAAATCAAAATCAAAGTATCTGCATGTATCATCTGGCTGACTGTCTGTACCAAAAAAAACCATTCCCCCTGCCTGAACCAATAAACGGTTGACTAAAAGTCCACCGCCGTAACCAGCATAGGCAGGCTCACTCGAAATGAAGTTCACTAAAATCATGGCGCTTACAATTAAGCAATAACGTAGTTTCATTTGTTTTTCCTTTCGTTGGTGAAGTGTTCATCATATTCGAGAAAAGAACCCTCCCCAGAAAAAATATTGATGCAGTCGCAAATTCTCGATTCTCATTTTTGAGGAATCTGGTTACTTCTCTCTGGCTCCCGAACCAAAATGCCAATGTAGGGCAAATGGGAGCCGATATTTTTGCTTAAACTG
>CAIYDQ010000339.1 GCA_903925075.1 uncultured Geobacter sp. | reverse complement strand
GGCTGGGCACTGCCCCCCCTAAACGCTCCTATCGTGATTTCCCATATGCGCGTGCCCCCCACTGCAAGGAATGTAGCAGCCCCACCTCCGGGGTTTAAGGTTAAATTACCATTAGGTGAATTCAAAGCAGCGCTGGCACTGCTAGAATCTCCGTTTAAGGTTAAACTTGACGTGGCTATCGTGACTGGAGCCGCTCCGGTAGTCCCAGTATGATTGATTGTTAGGGTGCTCTTACCGTTAGTACCTGCGGCCAGTGAACTTCCAACGGTCCACAGGTCTTGAGCCGATGCCGAACCCGTCCAGTAATTAGCTGCTAACTCAAGCAGCGGTGAAGCGTTGGTCGTGATGGCGCTCGCGGACGTGGTGTTCGCCCACAACCAAGCGATATTAGACGTTTGATTAAAAGTCGTAGTATCCGTACCCATAGACAGGGCGAGATTGCCCGTTGGGTTGGTGAGCGAAGACCAGGGTAGGGATGTCGTAACAGACGGTGTGGCCCATTCAGTGAAGGCGATGTTACCCGTACCTTGAGCAATAGTCAACACCTGTCCCGTAGCGCCCGAAGTTTCCGGTAGTATTAGAGTCCAATCAGTTGTAGCCCCTGAATAGACCGTAGTGTGGAATAAATCGTAATCAGAGTAAGACGAACTTCCAAACAGGATCAGAGCGGTGAGTCCAAGCCCCCCGGACACATCCCCCTCATTTCCGTTGCCTATTGCCAACGTATCTGCCGCTAGCCAGGACAATCCGGCTGTCGTATACCCCGAACCTGTGAACTCGATGACCTGCCCGACGGGGATATTCAGAGAACCGGCTGCGTTAATAGTGGCCGAGGATGCGCCCACCACGCCGCCATTATTGAATAGAATGTCTCCTGTTGACCCTGGGGCGTTCAAGGACGTAGTCGGGTTTATCCACGCCGTCTTAGGGCCTGTGGAACTCAATAGCCAACCGCTCGTCCCCGAGGAGTCAGTGCTGTCGTAAAACTGATCCCCGAGGTTAATCGTGTTGAGTATGATCCCGCCCGTTTCATTGCCGGGGGTGCCCGACCCTATGGCAACTAAACCACCTGAGATTCTAGAGATGCTCGTGTCAGTTCCGATTAAAAAAGCCTGACCATCGGGTATCGTGATAGACCCCGCAGATGTAATAGTTGCTGCCGACCCAGCAAACACACCTCCGTTGTTGAATTGAATATCGCCAGAGGACCCGCCAGGGGTTGCCGAGGCGAGAGCCGCGATGCTGCCCGCAGTAATACTGAAGTTGACATCACTACGCTCGATAGGGATGACGTCACCCGATTGAGCGGGGTTTCCTGGCGTTAGTTGACTAATCTTAAGTGAACTCATTGTTGGTTTCCTTTATTCCATTCGCAGCAATCCTGCTTGCTAGTTCTCCAATAGGATATCGCCTGAACCGTCCTCCAGCACAAATAGGCTAATGCCATCTTCTTGTAACAAAAAGTTTCCAAAATTCTGCCCGAATATATTTCCGAAGTGGGCGGGATTGGGTAGCCACGTTACGGGATTGCCGAAGTATGCGGGGCTTGGTAGCCACGTCACGAGATTGCCAGGAAAGGCGTACCCATCAACAGGAAGATAGTCAATCTGGTTTCCTGGTTGAGCATACCCGTCTATTGGGAGGTAAGTGATCGGGAACCCGTGTAGGTAGGTAATCCCGGTTGTGTTGAGGTCCGTGCGGTTTAATCCAGCGGGCAAGGTGTCTCCTAGATATCGATTTTATTCCCAAAATGGGCGGGGTGTGGGAACCAATCTACTGTACCGGGGGTTCTCAATTCGGCCTTAGGTTCAGGAACGGGTGTGCCCAACTTCAGCAGGGTAATCTCGTGCTGCAACATGGTGATTTGATGAGCCGTCGACATAAAGGCTTGCCCGACTCTTTGCATCTCCCGCACCATGTCTCGGCGTATAGCGATGTCTTGTTCTGAAGCGAGATTCGCAAAAATCTTGCCGAGTGACGCCTCGATTTGAGAGACGCCAACCCGTTCGGCTTGTATTTCGGTCTTCAAATCTTTTCGGAACTCTTCAAGGAAAGACCCGAAGAAGTAGTTAAAAATCTTTTTGAGCATACATCTCCTTACACGGGGGTCAAGTTGAATTCGTTCCAAGTCGCATGCCCCGCGCTGCCAGTCGCTGAACAAATGTAGAGCATTCCGCTATATGATATGATCTGCCCTAACGTGCCTGCCGTGCCCGCGGATGTGGGCGCAACTAAGGCGGGCGTCACGGTGACTTGCGGTGTGGCCCATTCGGTTGTTGTCGTTCCGTAACTCTCGCCAGCAATCGTTAGAACTTGACCTGTCACACCCCCATTTGCGGGTAGGACTAGATTCCAATCGGTCGTTGCCCCAGAGTAGAGGGTAGTGTAGTTCTGGTCATATCCGTAATCATACGTCGGGCTACCGAACAGTATGAGCGCCGTCATTGCAGCCGCGCCCGAGACGTCTCCCTGTGTGCCATCACCGATGGCGATAGTATCTGGGGCTAGCCACGAGATACCGACGGGGTTGTAACCATACCCTTCAAATTCGAGCACGGTGCCGATAGGAATATCCCACGGGGAAGCATAATACCAATCATTGGAATAGGAATTGTAAAATAAGGTATCATTCCCTTCAGGTTCAACTGGAGGACTAATGACAGGGATGCCTTGGATGCCCGTCACGGTAACAGAAGTTGCCCCGGCCTCTGCGGAGATATCCCCGCGAAGAGGGAACAGCGAACTTGGGAATACTTGCCGATTGGGGGACATGTAAACTCCTTCGCTTAGGTGACTACCAGATGGATATAAGTGTATTCAACGTTAGAACCCGAGACGCTGCCCAGCACGGTGATTGTGTATTTACCCGCAGGCACATTTGAGCCGACAGTGATAGTCGCGATACTTGTAGATAGATCAGGGTTGGTGCCAAACGCGACGGTAACGCCAGCGGGTGCGCCCGAGTAGGACAGTTCAGCGCTATTCGTGCCAAGCAAGTTCGTGAGGTTAATATCAGTCGTGCCCGTAGACCCGGGGGCGACGATGACCACGGGGGGCACCGTCTGCAGAGAGAGTGAAACTTGGTTGCCGAAATGAGCGGGACTAGGCGTCCACGTCACAGGATTAGAATTGAGAGTAGGGTTTGATTGAGGAATAACGTTACCGAACGGTTCTTCATTACCTGCTACTACGTTTCCAAACTGATGCCCCGCCAATATCGGCGTCCCTTTTGAAAAGTTACCTGCCCTTACGAGTCCACACGGCATGAAATATCTCCTTGATGTTTCTTCAGGTATTGTCCGAGTTTTCCGTCTCCTAGCAAGTCTTCTCGCTCTCGCGAATGCCCAAGAGCGGTATTGCATTGTTGACAAATAACGTCTCGAAACTTACAAGTCTCGTGGTTGTGATCCACCGCAGATTGTTTCTTACCTGAGCAGTTGTCACCGCAAATGGGACAACTCTGTAATTCTTTTGGGCGTCTAAAAAAGTCCAAGACTATGGATTTTGCCCGATTCAATTCTTCCCGTGATAGGCCGCCCCTAGATTTGAGATGTTCTAGCGCTCGTTCTGTCTTACCTTCAGGGGTGGAGCGCCTTGCTATCGTCCTTTGTTTCATACATATACGGCACGTCATCCCCGTACGATAGGACAACCCCGTCTGTGACGATACGCCTTTACTTGGGGAGAGAATCGTGTTATCTCCCGAAAGGGGGTGACCTTGCGGGCAATGCGTAGATCGTTTTCTTGCTCGCCCGTTATGTCCCGATATGAACCTCTGGGGTTCGCCCTTCACCCAACCCCTTTCCGAGGATGTGTGGGTGCAGATGGGGGTGGGTTTACCACAACCGCATTCACAAAGTTTTTCCATATATTCTCCCAAGCCTATAGATTACCATAGGTGGGCGCGGTTGTCAAGGGAAAAGTGTCCGTTTGTGCCGCAAGAGAGTTCGGACATCTCATAGTGTTACGGCGAAGGCTGTGGAGGTAGGACTCGAACCTACGACGGGGTTTCCCCTCTTAATTAACAGTTAAGCGCC